>JAIRTF010000057.1 GCA_031255075.1 Bifidobacteriaceae bacterium
CTAGGAGCAGCAGCTGGGGCGTGGGCTGGGCCAGCAGCAATGCGGCCAGGGCCGCCCGCCAGCGTTCACCGCCGGACAACACGCCGGCCGGGCGTAGGGCTTTGGCGCCGCCCAGCCCCAGCCGGCCCAGCTGATAGCGCGCCTGGCGCGGGTCGGCGCCGGTGGCCAGAACGTTGTCCAGCGCCGAGCGGTCGGGATCCAACAACGGCCGCGGGCCTCCGGCTGCTGGGCGTGGCTGGGCCAGGCCCTGGGGCAGCAGACGGGCCGGCACCTTCAATTCCACCCGACCAGCCGCCAGCTTCTCCTGGCCCAGAATCACGCGGAACAGCGTGGTCTTGCCGGCGCCATTCGGACCGGCGATGGCGATCCGCTCCGGTCCGCGGATGGTGAAGGACACCTCAGCGTTGGTGAAAGGCAGACGCGCGGCATCGACCTCCAAGACGGTGCGGCCGGTCGGCACAGCGGCGCCAGGCAAGACCGGGGCGAACTGGATGCGGCGCTCAAGCTGGCCGCGGGCACCATCCAGCTGAGCCTTGGCCTGATCCACCTTGCCCTCGTGCAGGTGCTTGGACCGGCCGGAGGCCAACTCGGCGGCGTTGCGGCGGCGGTCCGCCATGATCTTGGGAATCGATTGGCCAGCCAGGCGGCCCTGCCGGTCTCGACGGGCCTGTTTGGTCTGGGCTTCGGCCAGATCCTGCTGTTCGCGGCGCAACTCGGCTCTGGCTTCACGGATGTCGCGCTCCGCTGCCGCCCGCTGGCGGTCCTTTTGCTCCTGAAAAGCCGCAAACGGAGCCGGGTACCAACTGAGGTGTCCATCGCGCAGCTCGCCGATCCGGTCCAGCCGATCCAGCAGGCCGCGCTCGTGGGTGACCACCAACACCAGTCCTTTGAAGCTTTCGATCGCCTGGATCAGCTGACCCTTGGCGGCGGCATCCAGATTGTTGGTCGGTTCGTCAAGCAGCAAGATTTGCGGTTCGGTCAGCATCACGCCGGCGAAGGCGGCCAACACGCGTTCCCCGCCGGACAGACCAGCCACTTCCCGATCCATGGTGAGATGCTCCAAACCGATCAGTGCCAGCTGGGCTTGGACTCGTTCGGCGATGTCCCAGTCATCCCCCACCGTGTCGAAATCCGCCGGGTCAATGCTGCCCCGGCTGATCGCTTCGAGGGCAGTCAGAATTCTGTCAACCCCAAGCAGTTGGCCCAGCGTTGATTGCTGGCCGAAGTCCAGACGTTGCGGCAGATAGCCCAGGCGGCCGCGAGTCTTGATGTGCCCGGCGGTTGGTTGGAGCCGGCCGGCCACAAGACGGATCAGCGTGGATTTGCCACCGCCGTTGGGGCCGGTTAGACCGTAGCGGCCGGGGCCCAAAGACAGCTGAAGGTGTTCAAAGACCGCCTCGGAACCAGGCGGTGAATAGGTCAGGTCAATAGCGGAGATAGATGGCATGGGTGCTCCCGGGAGGTGAGGTCTGTCAGGTTGGTTGGCAGACTCAGATCCGCATTTCGGGAGCACCTGGCCTTTCTGTTTGGGAATCTTGGCGCCGGCGCCAAGAAGGCTGCGTCTGATGCTAGCGGACTTAGGCGCGGTGCGGCAGTTGGGGTGGTTCCTGCCCAGCCAATTCCATGTCCCGGCGCAAGTCACGCGGTAAGGCAAAGGCCAACGCGTCGGAGGCGGCGGTGACCAGTTCAACTTCCGCGAAGCCGAGGTCCGCCAGGCGTTGTACGGCCTCCTCCACCAGCGATTCGGGTACCGAGGCACCGGAGGTCAGCCCAACGGTCTGGGCGTCAGCCAGCCATTCCGGGTTGATCTCACTGGCGGCATCCACCCGGTGGGCCGTGCCTGCACCGGAACGCAGTGCCACCTCAACCAGCCGCACCGAGTTTGACGAGTTGGCAGAGCCCACCACAATCACCACGTCAGACTGTGAAGCGATTCGCTTGACAGCGCTTTGGCGGTTCTGAGTGGCGTAGCAAATGTCCCCCGATGGCGGATCGGTCAGGTCTTCGAATCGTGAGCGCAGCCGGTCTACCGTGGCTACGGTCTCATCAACTGACAGCGTGGTTTGGGACAACCAAGCCACGCGCGACGGGTCCGGCACTTCTACCGAATCCACCTCCGCCGGCGAATCGATCACCTGGATCGAATCCGGCGCTTCGCCGGCCGTGCCTTCGACCTCTTCGTGGCCTTGGTGCCCAATCAGCACAATCGAATAGCCGCGGGAGGCGAACTTGGCCACCTCCTTGTGGACCTTGGTGACCAGCGGGCAGGTCGCGTCTATCACCTGCAGCGAGCGCCGTTCGGCCTCTTGGCGGACTGCGGGGGAAACCCCGTGGGCGGAGAACACCACCCGCGCCGAATTGGGCACCTCATCAAGCTCGTCAACAAACACAACTCCCCGGGCGGCTAACGAATCGACCACATGCTTGTTGTGAACGATCTGTTTGCGGACGTAAAGCGGTGTGCCATAGAGCTCAAGGGCACGCTCTACCGTTTCAACCGCCCGGTCCACACCGGCGCAGTAGCCGCGGGGCGCGGCCAGTAACAGTTTCCCCATCAGCCGGCCGGGTCTTCGGGCCCCGCCGCATCGGATTCAAAGTCTTTCGCCATCTCACTGAGCCAGGTGACCTCGGCCCGTTCCTTGATGCCCACCAGCATTGCCCGGCTCATCAGGAAACTGACCCAGGCGACTGCCTTGACCAGCAGCCCGGTGCGCCAACGGGTCGTTGAATAGCGTTCTCTGACAACCAGCCGCGTCCCGGTTGGGCCCTCCGGTTCAAGCACAAAAGCCCAAGAAAAGTCAAAGTCTGGCGGCATCCCCGGCTCATCCCAAACGGCGTCCAGGTTGGACAGGACCAATGCTTTGTCAACTTCGACAATAGCTGCGGACAGTTCCATACCCTGGGCTAGGCGGACCGGTTCGCCTACTTTGAGGTTCTGCCAGTCCGGTTCGATTGCCTCGGCGCTGTAGATCCCCAGCCCGGCGGCCCTTTCCAACCAGTCGTAGGAATAGAAGCCGCCCTTGTCCTGGCCCAATTGCACCAGCCACGGCCAAACGCTGGATGGCGGCGCGTTGATGCCGATGGCGCGGGTAGCTTGCAGCATTGGTTGCGGCACCAGCTCATCTCCCGGCAACACGGCCCGTTGTTCAGCGGCCGTGGCTCCCCACCGCAATTGCCACCGCCAAGCCGCGAGTGCCCCCGCGCCCGCACCGGCCATTAGCGTGTGCCAAAGAATCACCTTGGTGGTTTTCCGCATAGTTCAAGTATTACACCGCCGCCTGACCACCCACCGGGCCGTCAGCCCAAAGCCAATCCTCACCTCCACGCAGTGCAACACTTGACAAAGAACAGTGTTACACTTGATCCATGCCTACTACCAAACCGAGGTACATGGTGACTGACACGGGCAGGGTTGCCGAAGCGATCGACGCGGCGCAGGCTCGCTGGCCCGGCCTGCCGCGCGCCAAGGCTATCCCGCTCCTGCTCTCCGCCGGCGCCGAGAAGATCACCGAAGAGAAAGACGCCCACACCAGGGCGGTTCAGGCCTTGAGCCAGTTCTCCGGACTGTTTCCACCTGGGTACCTGGCCGACCTGCGGTCGGAGTGGCCCCAATGAAACTGGTACTGGACGCCAGCGTGCTGATCGCCGCCACGGAGATTGGCGACGCAAATCACACCCGGGCCCAGGCGATCATGGCCGGCGCCGGGAGCGATGCGATGGTGGTGCACCCGCTGACACTGGCGGAAGTCCTAGTGGGCGCGGTGCGGGCGGGAGCTGGCGCCGCCTTCCAACAATCGGTCGCCACAGCCGGTGTGACCTGTCTCAGCGGCGACGTGATCGGGCCGCTTGAAATCGCCACAGTCAGGGCAGAGAGCGGTCTGAAGATCCCTGATGCGGTAGTGCTCGCCACCGCTGAGGCGCTGGGGGGATCGTTGGCCACGCTTGACGGGGCCTTGGCGGACCGGGCCGCGGCTCGCGGAGTTGAGGTGGTTGGCTGACTGCCGCGGCGGGGAGGCCACAATTGGGATATGAGTAACGCTTCTTCGCCTGAGGCGCCGTTCGCAGTTCGGACCGTTTCCCGCCAAGTCAAGGGCTGGGTGGACCGGCTGGGAGCAGTCTGGGTGGAAGGCCAAATTGTGCAGTTCAACCTGCGTTCCGGCATGGCCTTCGGCGTGCTGCGGGACTTGGAAGAGAACATCGCCATAGACATCGCGGTACCGGCCCAAGCCATCATTGGCCTCCAACTGGAAGAGGGCGCCCGGGTGGTGGTCAACGGCAAGTTCGAATTCTGGCCCAAGCAGGGCCGTATCGCCTTCAAAGTCCGCGAAGTGCGGCTGGCCGGTTTGGGACAACTTCTGGCCAACCTTGAACAACTCAAACGGCGTCTGGCCGCCGAAGGCCTATTCGACCAAGCCAACAAGCGGCCGCTGCCGTTCGCGCCAACGCTGATCGGCTTGATCTGTGGACGCGATTCGAAAGCCGAACACGACGTCACCCAAGTAACCCTGCGCCGCTGGCCCGCCGCCCAATTCACCATTCGCAACACCGCCGTCCAGGGCACCGGCGCTGCCGAACAGGTCACGGCTGCACTGGAAGAACTCGACGCAGACCCAGCCGTGCAGGTAATCGTCATAGCCAGGGGCGGCGGTTCGCTCGAAGACCTGCTGCCGTTCTCCGATGAGAACCTGATCCGCGCGGTCGCGGCCGCTACCACGCCGGTGGTCAGCGCCATCGGCCACGAACCTGATGCTCCCTTATTGGACCTGGTGGCGGACCTGCGCGCGGCCACCCCGACGGACGCCGGCAAGCGGATTGTGCCGGATTGGCTGGAAGAGTTGGCCTTGATCAGCGACCTAGGCGGCCGGGCCCACCGAACCGTGGAACTGCGTTTGGACAAGGAACTGGCGGCCTTGGCAGAGTTCCGTTCACGGCCGGCGTTGGCCAACGGCAGGTGGATCATCGACACCCGCATGACTGAGGTTCTGGGCTTGCGCCGGGACAACCAACGCGCCATTGACCTGCGCATAGACCGCGCCACCGCCGAGTTGGCGGCGCTGGTGGCACGGCTCGAAACGCTGTCACCGCAGGGCACTTTGGACCGCGGCTACGCGCTGGTCACCAAGGACGGATCGCTGGTGTCCGATGCCGCTCAGGTGGCCCCGGCAGACCAGTTGCGCATCCGCGTGGCCAAGGGCGCCTTCCCAGCCGAAGTGCTGGCGGCCAATAAGGTTGAGGCGTGAGTAAACCGGTCGAGGAACTGGACTATGAAACCGCCCGCGGTCAGCTGATTGAAGTTGTCCAAAAGCTTGAGGCGGGCACTCCGACTCTGCAAGAGGCGATGGATCTGTGGGAGCGGGGCGAAGCGCTGGCCGCCCGCTGCCAAGAATGGCTGGATCAGGCCAAGGCCCGGATTGACGCCAAGCGTCCACCTGTCTCCGAAGAGTAGCCGCCGGTCGCAGCGCAGTTCAGGCGTTGTGCAAGCCGGCCTCATCCCACTGGCGGGGCTCATGCGAGGGGCGGGCCCAGTGGTAGTCCGAGTTGAACAGCGGTGAAGAGATCATCAGATCGGCGGTAGCCGAATTGCAGGCCGCCGGCGCGTTCCACAGGGCAGCCAAACGCAGCAGGGCCTTCACGTCCGGGTCATGCGGTTGGGGCTCCAATGGATCCCAGAAGAACAACAACACGTCCAGGCGGTTCTCCGCAATCATTGCCCCGACTTGTTGATCCCCGCCCACCGGGCCGGACAGCAGCCGGTTGACCGGCAGCCCCAATTCGTATTCCAGCATGGTGCCGGTGGTGCCGGTAGCCCACAGTTCATGCTGGGACAGCACTTGACGGTTGAACTCTGCCCAGGCCAACAGATCAGCCTTCTTGTTATCGTGCGCCACCAAGGCGATCCGCCGCCGAACTGTCTGCCCGTCAGGCGATTGCTCGTTCATACCTACAAGCATGGCGCATTTGGGGGCACCGCCGGGCTCCGACCACCGCTCCGCCCAGGGGAGGAACCCAGCAGTGCTGCGGCGCAAATTGAAGGCGGGCTGTGGGCGCGGCATCGGCAGACACCCGGCGGAGGTGTCAAGCGGGCCGGCCAAAGCAGCATACGGTAGTGCTATGAGCGACTTTAGAACCGAACACGACACGATGGGTGAAGTGCGGGTGCCGGCGGAGGCCCACTACGGCGCGCAAACCCAACGTGCGGTGGAGAATTTTCCGATCTCTGGGCGCGGGCTGGAACCGGCTCAGATTCACGCACTGGCTCGCGTCAAGAAGGCTGCGGCCAAGGCCAACGCCGAACTGGGCGTGCTGGACCAGGCCAAAGCTGAGGCCATCATCTGGGCTGCCCAACAAGTCATTGACGGCGAACATGACGACCAATTCCCAATTGACATCTACCAGACCGGCTCTGGCACATCATCCAACATGAACATGAACGAGGTGCTGGCCCGGATCGCCACTTTCCGCCTTGACCAGCCAGTTCACCCGAATGACGATGTCAACGCGTCGCAGTCTTCGAACGACGTGTTCCCGACATCAGCCCATGTGGCCGCCACCGAAGCCTCCCTGCGCGGGTTGCTGCCAGCCCTGGAGTTGTTGGCTTCCTCGCTGGGCGCCAAAGCCGCCGAGTTCACCGAAGTGGTCAAGGCCGGCCGTACTCACTTGATGGATGCCACACCGGTCACCTTGGGCCAGGAATTCTCCGGCTATGAAGCGGCCATCCGCTACGGCGTGGAGCGAGTCCGGGCAGCCCTTCCGCGGGTAGCTGAGGTGCCGTTGGGCGGCACCGCTGTTGGAACCGGCATCAACACACCGCCCGGATTCCCCCAACGGGTCATTCAACTGTTGGCGGAGGACACCGGCCTTCCGATCACCGAAGCCCGCAACCACTTCGAAGCCCAATCCGCCCGCGATGGGTTGGTGGAGCTGTCTGGCGAACTGAAGACCATTGCCGTTTCGCTGATCAAGATTTGCAACGACCTGCGTTGGATGGGCTCCGGCCCCAGGTGCGGCTTGGGCGAAATCCGCCTGCCGGACCTCCAGCCCGGTTCTTCAATCATGCCCGGCAAGGTCAACCCGGTCATTCCCGAAGCCACGCTGCAGGTCTGCTCGCGGGTGATTGGCAACGACGCGGCCATCACCTGGGGCGGCGCTTCAGGCTTCTTTGAGCTGAATGTTCAAATCCCGCTGATCGCCACGGCCCTGCTGGAGTCCATCAAGCTGCTGTCCGCCAGCTGCCGGTTGATGGCCGCCAAGGTGATTGACGGTTTGGTGGCTGAGGTGGACCGCTGCCGCGAACTGGCTGAGTCCTCACCTTCAATTGTGACGCCGCTGAACCGGCTGATCGGCTACGAACTGGCTGCCAAGGTGGCCAAGTATTCGGTGGCCCACGGCACCACGATTCGCGAAGCGGTGATTGACCTGGGGCTGGTCAACTCCGGCGCCATCACCGAAGCCCAGTTGGACAGCGCCCTGAATGTGATGAGCATGACCCATCCGCCGGCCGCCGCCTAGTTCGCGGCAGTCCTAGTTGGCTTGCGGCCCGCGTCTGACATCAGCGCGGGCCGCAGTCGTTTAACGCCGCGCCGTGCAGGTGGCCGATGCCGCGAGCGCACCGTGCCGCGTCAGCGGCCCAGCCGCCGTTCCCGATCCGCGTAGGAGCGCAAAGCCCGCAGGAAATCCACTCGACGGAAAGCGGGCCAGTAGGCCTCGCAGAAGTAGTACTCAGTGTGGACCGATTGCCACAACAGAAAACCTGACAGCCTTTGTTCCCCTGAAGTGCGGATTACCAGGTCAGGGTCGGGTTGGCCGCGGGTGTAGAGGTGTTCAGCGATGTGCTCTACGTCCAGGGTTTGGGCCAGTTGCTCAATCGACACCCCGTCGCGGGCCTTTTCGGCCAAGAGTGAGCGGACGGCATCGGCAATCTCGCGGCGGCCACCGTAGCCCACTGCCACGTTGACGTGTAGCCCGTCAATTCCGGCGGTCCGCTTCTCAGCTTCGAGGAGGCGTTCGGTGGTGGCGTAGGGCAGCAGATCAAGAGCGCCAACCACTTGGATTCGCCAAAGACCGGTCGCCGCCAGGCGGTCCACGGCCTGTTCGATGATGCCCACCAACTGCCGCACCTCCGCCGGTGGCCGGGCCAGATTGTCGGTCGAAAGCATCCACAACGTGACCACTTCGACGCCAACTTCTTCGGACCAGCGGAGCACCTCAGAAATCTTGTCGGCTCCGGCTTTGTGGCCGGTGGCGGCGGATTCGCCGGCCTCTTTGGCCCAGCGCCGGTTGCCGTCCAAGATCACGCCGACATGCCGCGGCACTTCCTGTGGGCTCAGTGCGGCCAGCAGGCGCCGCTCGTAGAGCCGGTAGAGCGGGTTGGAAAAGGACATCGGTTCAACCCTAGCCCGGCTGGCGATCTGCACAGTTCGGTCACAAAACGATTCGCTTCCGGTCAACAACCTACGGTAACGTAGCTTTGGTGAGAGGTTCTTCAAGCCAAGTTGCCGAACGCTCCACCAAGACACCATCCCCTGAGACCAAGCCCATGCTGCGTGGCTGGATTCACGCCGGGATGTTTCCACTAACTATTGCCGCCGGCATAGTCCTGATTGCGCTGGCCAAAGGCGGTCCGGCCAAGGCGGCATGCGCGCTGTTCGCCTCCACGGCCATGTTGCTGTTCGGCACCTCCGCGACCTACCACCTGGGCCGCTGGGGCCCAATCTGGTCTGGCGTGCTGCGGCGGCTGGACCATTCGAACATCGCCGCCATCATCGCGGGCACCTACACACCTTTGGCCATCGGCCTGTTGAGCGGCACCACCCGGGTGGTATTGCTGAGCGTGATCTGGGGTGGCGCCGCGGCCGCCATCTTGGTGCGAGTGCTGTGGCTCAACGCGCCACGCTGGAGCTATGTGCCGATCTACATAGCGCTGGGCTGGACAGCGGTCGGCTTCTTGCCTCAATTCTGGAAGACCGGCGGCCCAGCGGTGGTCTGGCTGCTGGTGGCCGGCGGGCTGTGTTACACCGTTGGCGCGGTCTTCTACGGCTTGAAACGCCCCAATCCTTGGCCCCGTCATTTCGGGTTCCACGAGATTTTCCACGCCTGCACCGTGGGCGGTTTCACCTGCCACTACATTGCCGTGGCGCTGGTCTGCTGGCGTTAGCGCAGCCCTGCGAACAGGTCCGTTTCAGGCAGTTGGGTCGTGACGGTGGCCTGGGCCAGTTCAAAATCTTCATGTGGCCAAACCTGGCGCTCAATGTCCCTGGGCATGGCGAAGAACCAGCCATCTGGGTCCACTTGGCTGGCGTGGGCGCGCAGCGCGGCATCGCGAGCCTCAAAGAAGTCCGCCACCGGGATTTTGGTGGTGATCCGTTGGGCTACCGGCTGGCGGTATGGCCGCTTCTCGAGCCATTCGTCATAGGGCGAATCAAGGCCGCGGGCCAGCATCTCGCGGTGGACCGCTTCGATCCGATCGAAGGAGATTCCCTGGTCGTAGTAGACCTTGGCCACCGCATGCGGTTCTCCCAGTTCTGGGTAGCTGTCCGATGCCGCGAGTTCCAGGGCCGCCATCGACACCCTGTGGGTATGGACGTGGTCCGGGTGGGGGTAGCCGCCTGACGGGTCATAGGTGGTCAGCACCTGCGGCCTGACTTGCCTGATCAGTTGGACCAGCGGCAGGGCCGCGACCTGCGGATCCAGCGAGGCGAAAGAGCCTTCCGGTAGTGGCGGCGGTGGCTCTCCCTCCGGAAAACCGGAGTCGATGAAACCCAGGAACCGCTGTTCCACGCCCAAGATCTTGGCGGCGGCCGCCATCTCGCGGCGGCGGGCAGCCGGCAGGTCGCGGAGTAAGTCCGGGTCATCTGCCAGCTTTGGATTCAAGATGTCGCCGCGCTCGCCGCCAGTGAAGGTGGCCACCATCACCCTCACACCTTCGGCTGCGTACTTGGCCATGGTGGCCCCACCTTTGGAGGATTCATCATCCGGGTGAGCGTGGACCGCGATCATCGCCAGGCTCGAATTGTTCACCGGATCACCTTGCCGCATCTGGCCGCCTAAGTCCAAGTTCGTAAGCCCAGGCCCAGATCTGGCGGCGGCCGGCCACTGCCCGCGTGGCGTGTACTTGGCCGGGCGCCAGGGCGAGTAGGATCGGTGCGAATGCCAACTCGTCGGCCATCGGTCGGCGCTTTTTTTTGGAAGGAATCAGACGTGTCAGATTCGTATACCGGTGAGTTCTACTGCGTGAAGTGCAAGCAGAAGCGCGAAGCCACAGGCAACGTGGTGGAGACCAACGGTCGCCGCATGGCCAAGGGCATCTGCCCAGAGTGCGGCACCAAACTCAACCGCATCCTGGGCAAGGCCTAGGGCAACTCATCGGAGGGGGCCGCGCTTCGGCGCGACCCCCTCTTTTGCTGCCCGGACCAAATCTGGCCGCGGGCGGTTACCTGAAGGCCCTTGGCACCGTCAAGTAAATTGGTGTTTAGAAATGCGAACAGCGGAATGATCTGACTCCGCCCTGTCCCTCGTGAATTGCGTTTGAGCACTTGGCTCCGCCTCACCCACGCCGCATGGTACTAAAGTCCCAGCCCCTCGAAGGGGAGCTGACCTGCACAAACGGCCCAATTCGGCTCTCACCATAACTCGCTCGCCGTTTTCCACAGGGGCGCCTCAACCCCTTTCCCAAACCGCTCCTTTTGGGCAGAGTGTTCGCCCGAGCGTAGTTTTACCCACCAATAGTGGGCCGAATCTTAGGAGAAAAATGAAGCTAAAGAGTGGCCTTAGAGTGCTCAGGCGAAGCGCCAAGGAAGTCCAGATCGGAGATGACCCGCGCATCTCGCACCGGTTCGAACTGGCAGACCCCAGGGAGTACGAGCTGCTGCGTCTACTGGAGACCGACCATTCCCCCGCCCAGGTGAGGCACAACATGGTCAAACTGGGCGGCAGCCGAGAGCGAGCCGACGAGTTGCTGCGCATGCTGCGCAAGGCTGGCGTGTTGACCGGCAAGTCACGGAACTGTTCGGCTGAACTGCGTCTGCCGATCCCCTCGCGGGAGCTGCTGGCCCCCGAGGCCGAATCCCGGGCGTTGGTCGAAGGCGACGGCTGGCCCAAGCTGGCCCAGCGGATGAGTCAACGGGTCAGCATCTACGGCCTTGGCCGGACCGGTTCGCACATCGCCATGGGATTGGCGGTGGCCGGTGTTGGCCATCTCCATCTGGGTGATTCACGACCTGTCACCCCACGCGACCGCGGCCAGGTCTTCGGCCCGGCGGATGTGGGGCGCCCGCGCGACGAGGCGCTGG
>JAIRTF010000076.1 GCA_031255075.1 Bifidobacteriaceae bacterium
ACCACCTGGTCGTTCAAGTCCACGTGGGAGACCCTCACCGGGCCGTAACGGCCGCCATCAAACGGAGCTTGGACATCGCCTTCCAAGGGCGCGTCCACGGCGAAGCCGTGATTGTGGGCGGTGATCTCCACCTTGCCGGTGGCCCGGTCCATCACCGGATGGTTCACCCCGCGGTGACCGAAACGCAGCTTGTAAGTGCCGAAACCCAAGGCCCGGCCAAACAGTTGATGCCCGTAGCAAATGCCGAAGAACGGAATGCCGGCGTCCAACACCTGCCGCAGCAGATCCAACTCGGCTTCAGCCGCGGCCGGGTCGCCCGGACCATTGGAGAAGAACACCCCATCCGGTGACAGTTCACGCACCCGTTCGAAGCTGGTGTCTCGGGGCACCACAATGACCCGGGCGCCGCGGGCGGCCAACAGTTCGGGCGTCATGCCTTTGATCCCCAGATCAACCGCCACCACCACGGCTACCTCAGGCACGCCATCGGGCGGGGTGACGGTGTACGGCTCGGTCGTGGTGACCTGACCGGCCAAGTCTTGGCCCGCCATCGGCGGGGTGGCCTTGACCACGGCCAACAATTCTTCCCAGGAGCGGCGGCGCCCAAACTGATCGGTAACGTCAGGGCCGGAGAAAATGCCGGCCCGCATGGCGCCCAGCTCCCGCAAATGCAGCGTGATGGCGCGGGTGTCCACGCCGGCAATGCCAACAATGCCTTGGGCTCGCATGTCGTCTTCGAGGGACCGTTCGGACCGCCAGTTGGACGGCCGCGGCGCCGGGTCCCGCACCACATAGCCGGCCACCCAAATCTGGCCGGATTCCGGGTCCTCAGAGTTGACCCCGGTGTTGCCGATGTGCGGCGCCGTCATCACCACGATCTGCTTCAAATAGGACGGGTCGGTCAGCGTCTCCTGGTACCCGGTCATCGAGGTGTTGAAGACAATCTCACCGGTCGCCGTGCCCAACGCGCCGAACGGCCGGCCCTTGAAATGCCGTCCGTCTTCCAGGACCAGTACCGCCATTTCTTCAGTGCTCACGCTTCCACCACCTGGCTGTCCAACACTGTGGGGCGCCCGCCATAGAAGGTGGCGACCGTCCGGCCGTGCATTTCCCGTCCCCGCACCGGTGAGTTGTCCGATGCCGTGTACAGGCTTTCCGGGGCCACCTCCCAGCGGGCGGCCGGGTCAAACAACGTCAGGTGGGCTGGTTCGCCAATCGCCAACGGCCGCCCTTGGGTGGCTACCCGGCCGATCCGGGCCGGCCGGTAGGACAACACTTCGGCCACATCTGACCAGGTCATGCGGCCGGTTTCAACCATTGTTTGGTGAACTATTGGCAGGGCGGTTTCCAAACCGGTCATGCCGAAAGCGGCGGCCGCCCATTCGCAGTCTTTCGATTCGCGCGGATGTGGGGCGTGGTCGGTGCCGACCGCGTCAATGGTGCCGTCAGCCAGGGCGGCCCGCAGCGCGTCAACGTCCTCCTCGGCTCGCAGCGGCGGGTTGACCTTGAACACCGGGTTGTAGGTGCGGGCTTCCTCATCGGTCAACAACAGGTGATGAGGTGTGGCCTCAGCCGTGACTTTGATGCCGCGGGCCTTGGCCCAGCGGATGATCTCCACCGAACC
This sequence comes from Bifidobacteriaceae bacterium, assembly GCA_031255075.1. Taxonomy (GTDB): domain Bacteria; phylum Actinomycetota; class Actinomycetes; order Actinomycetales; family WQXJ01; genus JAIRTF01. Next base: position 1,625 of record JAIRTF010000076.1, read on the forward strand.
AGCCGTCGAAACATGGCAAACATGCAGGTTTGAGTCGACATGTTCAGCCAGCAACACATCCCGGGCAATGATCGATTCTTCGGCTACGGCCGGCCAACCGGCCAACCCCAGCTGGCTGGAAACCACGCCTTCATGCATCTGTGAACCATCGGTCAGGCGTGGTTCTTGGGCATGTTGGGCAATCACTCCGCCAATGCCTTTGACGTACTCCAGGGCTCGGCGCATCAACACCGGGTCGTGAACACATTTGCCGTCATCTGAGAAGACCCGCACTTGGGCGGCCGAACGGGCCATGGCCGCCAGTTCCGCCAGGTGTTCGCCCATCAGTCCCTGGGAGACAGCGCCTACCGGGCGCACATCGACATAGCCGGCGTCTTTGCCCAGCCGCCAGACTTGTTCCACCACCCCGGCGGTATCCGCCACCGGGTTGGTGTTGGCCATGGCGTGGACACAGGTGTAGCCGCCAGCGGCGGCGGCTTTCGATCCGCTGAGGACCGTTTCGGAATCTTCACCGCCGGGTTCACGCAAGTGGGTGTGAATGTCAACCAAACCTGGCAACATGACCAGCCCGGCGGCATCGACCACCGTTTCACCTGGCACTGCTGCCAACTGGCCGATCTCCGTGATGCGGCCGTCCGCCAACCGCACGTCAGCTGGTTCGGCGCCAACCAGTTGGGCGCCTTTGATCAGGTAACTCACTACTTCTCTCCCGTCATTGCCAAGTACAGCACCGCCATGCGGACCGCCACACCATTCGCCACCTGTTGGACTATCACCGATCTGGGCCCGTCAGCCGCCTCCGCGCTGATTTCCAGGCCGCGGTTCATTGGACCGGGGTGCATCACAATGGTGTGCGGTTCCAGCCTGCCCAGCCGGGCGGTGTCCAGGCCGTATTCGCGGCTGTATTCCTCCGGTCCGGGGAAGAACCCGCCACCGGCAGCGGACATCCGTTCACGTTGGACCCGCAGCATCATCAAAGCGTCCGGTTTGGTTTCTTCCAACGCCTGGTCCAGGTTATAGCTGACGGCACAGTTCCAAGTGTCCACCCGGGCCGGCAGCAACGTGGCCGGAGCCACCAGGGTCACTTCGGCTCCCAGGGTGGTGAACAGGTCCACACCGGACCGGGCCACCCTGGAGTGGAGCACGTCGCCAACAATCATCACTTTGAGGCCCTGCAGGTCACTGCCCAGCCCATTGCCCAGGTGTTGACGGATCGTCATGGCGTCCAACAACGACTGGGTGGGGTGCTGGTGGGTGCCATCACCGGCGTTCACCACCGAGGCGTCCGTCCAGCCCGAATGGGCAATTTGGTACGGCGCGCCAGAAGCCGAATGCCGCACCACAATGCCATCGACATGCATGGCACCCAAGGTCAGCACAGTGTCCTTGAGCGATTCGCCTTTGGATACGGAGGAGCCTTTGGGGCTGAAGTTGATGACGTCAGCACTGAGCCGCTTGGCGGCGGTCTCAAACGAGATCCGCGTCCGAGTGGAATCCTCAAAGAACAAGTTGACTACCGTCTTGCCGCGCAGCGCCGGCAGCTTCTTGATCTCGCGGGCCTGGGTTTCCGCCATGTGTTCGGCTTCGTCCAGGATTTCGATGGCCTGGTCCCGGTCCAGGTCCGCGGCGTTCAACAGGTGCTTCATTCCGGATCTCCTTCAATCAGCACCGCGTCGCGGCCGTCTTGTTCGCTGACCAACACCCGGACCCGTTCAGCGGTGGCGGTGGGCAGGTTCTTGCCGACATAATCGGCCCGGATCGGCAGTTGCCTGTGGCCGCGGTCTACCAACACCGCCAGGCGGACGGCCGCCGGCCGGCCCAGGTCAGCCAGCGCGTCACGGGCGGCCCGGATGGTGCGGCCGGAGTACAACACGTCATCGACCAACACCACTGTGGCGCCGTCCACTCCGGCGGCCGGCAACGCTGTCCGGCCCACCGCCCTGGTGGCCTGTCGCGACAGATCGTCGCGGTACATGGTGACGTCCA
>JAIRTF010000118.1 GCA_031255075.1 Bifidobacteriaceae bacterium
GGCGTTGAGTGCCAGAATCTTTAGTGTTAGTTGTTGAGATCGGCCAAGGGAGCCTGACATGTCCAACAATCAAGTGAGCATTGCGCCGCCGGAGAAGGCCCGCCGCGCCCCCGTGTGGCTTGGTGCGGCGATGACCGTGGTTGGGCTGCTGAGCATGGCGGCGGGTGTGGTGATCTGGGTGACCGGCGTTGGGTTTGACCCCCGCCACGCGCCCGGCGCGAAACTGGACAACGTCTTCCGCATGATTACAACTGTCCCTGATGACGTGCCAGCCGAGTGGTGGACCAGGTTTAGCAACGACCACAACCGGGAGTTCCGAATCTGGTCGCCCGTCGAATCACCCATCTCCTGCCTTGTCCAAGGACTCTCTACCGAGCGAGACCTGTCAGACGTCTTCTGGTACGAAGGTCAAGAAGACGCCGCCGGACTGCGACTGCGTTACACCATTGACCCACCCCGCGCCTTCTTCCTCTACTGCTACGCGATCCCCTCTTCGGTCTCCACCAGCTACCCGAGCATAACTATTAAGGATTTGCCGGTGTACGTCACCTGGGGTGTCAACGCTGGCGCGCTGGTCGCCAGGTTTATCCCGCTGGGCGGTGGCGCCATATTGGTGGCCGTTGGGCTGCGATTCTGGATTTCCAGGGTGCGGCGTGGGACTAGTTGACCCCTGTGCGGCCTAGTTGGATTTGGGGTCGGGTGGCTGGTCTAGCTGCCATGGGACTGAGGCCACCACCACACCGGGGATGTGCCGCAGTTTGGAGGTCAGGCGGGCGGCCGAACGGTTGTGTAGGAACCGCTCCCACCAGTGGCGGACCACCTTTTCAGGGATGTACAGGATCACCACGTCGCGCGGAGCGCGGGTCCGCAAATCAGCTATGTGATCTATCAACGGCCGGGTGATCTCCCGGCCCGGCGAATCCAGAACCCGAAGTGTCACGGGCAAGTCCGCCCGCACCCAGCCGCGGCGCAAATCCCACACCCGGGCCATATCCACGGCCACCGTCAAGGCCTCAAGAGTGTCCGGATTGGACGCCCGGGCGTAGGCCACAGCCCGGGCAGTCGCCCGGTTCATGGCGCTGACCAGCACAATCGCATGGACCCGTGAAGGCAGTCCCAGCGCTTCGCGCCCCTCACGGGGCAGCTTCAGTTCATCCGCCACCCGCCGGTAGTGGCGCCGGATGGCCAACATGACCCAGAACGCCGCACCCACCAGCCCCAAAGAAATCCAGGCGCCATAGATGAACTTGGTCACCACCACGATCACCAAGGCGATAGCGGTCAGCGCTAGCCCCAGGGCGTTGACAGCCCGTGAAGAGCGGATCCGGCGCCGTTCTGGGGCGGTCTTGGCCAGCGGCAGTTTGCCGTTCCAGTGTTTCAGCATGCCCAGCTGGGAGATGGTGAAAGACAAGAACACGCCCACAATGTAAAGCTGAATCAGCCGGGTAACGCTGGCGTTCATCAGCCAAATCAGCGCTGCTGATCCGATTCCCAGGGTGATGATCCCGTGGGCGGCTACTCGCCGGTCGGCCCGGCGGGAGAACTGTTTGGGCAAGAATTCGTCTTGCGCCAACATGGACATCAACGCCGGCACCCACCGGAAGGCGGTGGTGGCTGCCAGCACCAATAGGAACCCAACTAGGGCTGTGACAATGATGAACACCGGCCAGCTGTCGTGGAAGACTGCGGCTGCGATCTGCGCCAGGATGGGCTCCTGGTGATACTCCGGCCCAACCAACTGCCCGGAGGGATAGGCCAACTCGGTGGTCGGGTTGGCCACGAACACCGCCCCCACCCGCTGGGCCAGCAACAAGATGCCAATCAGCAGACCGCCGCACATTATGCCCAGGAAGGTCAAAGACCGGGCCGCGTTGCGCGGCTTCGGTTCACGGAAACTAGCCACACCAGTCGAAATGGTCTGCACACCGGTGAGCGCCACCGCGCCTGAAGAAAACGCTCTGACCAGCAGGAACGCCGCCCCTAAGGTGGTTAGGCCGGCCGCGTAGGGAGCCGTTGGCACCACCTCGAAAGCGGCAGCCGGGCTCTTCCCCAGAGTCGAATTCAGGTGGCCGATGCCGCCCGCCACCCCCAACAACACCAGCGCGCCTAGGAATAGGTAGACGGCGTAAATGACGGTCTGATCGAGCGCTTTGATCCCCCACAGGGCCATCAGGGTGATCAGGGCGACCAGTGCGACGGCGACCACTTTGGCGTGATCCTCCAAGGCGGGAACAATCGCCCCGAAGTATTGCGCCCCGCAGGACACCGACACAGCCACCGTCAACAGCGAATCAACCATGGCCGCGCCGCCCACCAAACCACCGGCTCGCAAGCCGAGGTTCTCTTTGGCGACGGTGTAATCACCGCCGCCCTCGGGATACTCCTTGACTGTTTGCCGGTAGGAGGTCACCACTACGGCCATCACCGCGGCGATGGCCAACCCGACCCATGGTGACAGCGTCAAAGCCACCACGCCGCCGGCCGCCAAGGTCAACAGAATCTCATCTGGCGCGTAGGCCACGGAGGACAACGCATCGGGAGCTAGCAGCGGCAGAGCGTGCCGGATGCGGTAGATGACAGGCCGGGCTCGCGGAGCGAACTCGCGGGTGGGACGCCCCAAGATCAGACGACCCAGGGCTCCCATTACATCTGCCACTCCGTCAGCCTATTACGCCCAGGTGGAAGTAGTCCGCCGCTGGTCTTCTAAACCGGCCCTTGGGTTGGGCGCCGCCAGCTCAGTCCTCGTCAAACGTCAGGCCACCGGCCTCGGCCGTCTGCATACGCACCCGCGTGGCCAACAGCCCAGCCGCAGCCAGCACCGCGGCGAACAGCACCTCGATCGCCAAGGCGCCCAAGTACGGCCCCACGGAGGCCCAAGTCCCAGTCATGGTTTCCGCCTGGCGCACGGCCACCAAATGCCAGTGCGTGGGCATGAATAGACCCAGTGTCCGCATGAAGTCCGATGACGCGACATCTGCCGTGAACAACCCGCCCAGGAACGCCAACGCCAACGACAGAATCGTCCCGTAGCCGTTCAACCCGTTTGGCCCCAACCCCAGCGAGACGCCTAGGTATCCCAGTGACAGCGGCACCAGCGTGTAGACCAGTGAAGCAGCCAGGCCCAAAGCGAAGCGCCCCGGTGAAGCCCCGGCCACCTCTGCGCCCCCGGCCCAGGGCGCGAACCCCAGCAGGGTGACCCAGATCCATCCGGCCACGCACAGCACGGCGGTCGCGCACGCGATCTGCAGGCTCATCCGCGCCGGCGGCACTGGCGCCGCCAGGTTGCGCCTCCGCACCCCACCGCTGAAGAACGCATGAAAGATCAGCCCGCTCAACACGCAGATCCCCGCGGTCAGGGGGTAGGCGACGAACCCGAGGTAGTAGCGGAAGCGTTCCCCATCCGCTTCACCGGCCGGCCGCTCCACCATCGACTGCTTGACGCGCAGGTCCGACAGCTGCCGCGCCTGCGTCAACGCCGCCCCCAAGTCCGCGTCCGGATCTGCCACCAACTGTGCCCATGTCTGCCGCAGGTAGGTGTTCGCCAGCTGGTCCATGTACCGGCCCTGATCGCTCGCCAGCATCACCACGGTCTCCAACTGCGGCATGGCCTGCGCCCGCGCGGCACTGTCCTTATGTCCTATGCCCTCTCCGCGCGCCGCCTCCTCAAACCCGGCTTGGTACCCGGCTGGGATAACAGCTATGTAGGCGGCAGCGCTCTTTGCCGCGGCATCCTGCAGATCGCGTTTCGAGGACCCGACATGGACCGGCATCCCGTGGTCCTCGAGGTAGGTGCGCAGCGCCTTGGACAACTGCGAGCCGTCATGGTCGATGATCGCCACTTCAGGCTTGATCTCCTTGATCTCGCCCTTGGCGGGCACGGACCCGAATTGCGCCATCATCATTAGGCCAATCAGGCCCAGGAGCCCAAGGTGAATCAAGGGCAGCGCGGGGCGACGGACCAGCAGCTTCAGCCCCGCACGAAACACGCCCCACGCGCTCTTGGGTGTGCGATCCGCGGCCCGTGCTCGCTGCACTGGCGCGGGGGCGGGAGAAGTCTTAAATGTGTTCATGGCGCAGCCTCCTCATTCCGAATGCGGCCAGGCCAAACAGGACCAGCGCCAATAGGGCCAAGCGCACAAGAATCAGTGCCGCCTGGTCAAAGCTGTCATAGCAATACACAGAGAAGAACGCGTCATACATCTCGCGGGCTGGGTTCAGCCAGGTGAACCAGGGGGCGGCCTCGGCCGTCGAATCAGCCAGTTCCTGGCTGCCGGGCCCGTACAACCCCGCGAACAGGGATAACAGGCAGGAGATACCGGCGGACAGTCCCATCAGCGCACCGCTCGCCAGCGGCAACACCGCGACCGCAGCACCGAAGGCAGTCGTCGCCGCAGCGCCCACCGCCAGGATCGCCAGGATGCCCGTTTCCCGCCCCCCGAACTCCACGCCAAGCACGTATCGCACGTAGACAAGACCGATGACCAACGTTCCGAAGGCCAGGACGTAAGCGGCGCCGACTGTCGGTGCGAGCACGCGATACCGGGGCAGGCCGCCCACGGCGATCCGTGCGCCCACATGCGAACGGCCGGACCGCAGCCGCGCCACCCCGGTGGTCGCAAAGATGCTCACCATCATTGTCGCGAACCCCAAAGCTGAGTAGAAGTACCGAACCTCGTCGCTCGGTGGGTTGGCCGTCAACTGGACCGCCTTCGTGAATTCGGGAGCCTGCGCCACTGTGGCGCCCGGATGCGCCGCAATGAACGCCGCCGTCTGCAAGTAGGAATCCACTACCGCCGCCACGACCTCGTTCCCGGCGTCCAATCCGGGCCGTTCCCGCCAGTCCCGGTGGTACTCGACCTCGCCGGACGGGCTCACCGCCAGGTAGCCGTAGTACTTGCCGTCACCGTGCGCAACCAGGTGGTCCGCCTCCTTCGCATTGGGCGCATACTTGACTACCAACCACTGATCGTCACCGCTCGAGACCGCGTCGACGGTCTCGGACAGGCCAGGTGCAGCGCGGTAGGCGGCATCGTCCACCACCACGACGTCCACGGGCTGACCCATCGCGTCGTCAAGACCGGTGAACGCGATGTAGAACAGGGAGCACAGGACCAGCGGGAAGAGGAACGCCCACGCGGTGGTGGACTTGTCTCGGGCCAGCGTTTTCAGGGAGCAGGTGAAAGCGTTCACGGGGGCCGGCCTCAGTCCCGCAGCTCGGTGCCGGTCAGTTCCAGGAAGACGTCGTTCAAAGTGGGCGGTTCGGAGTAGACCCGTCCGTAGCCCACGCCCACGGCGTCCAGCGCACCCAAAACGTCACCTAAGTTTTGGCTGCCGCGAGCGCAATCGACCCGCAGGGTTGAACCTTCCAAAGTGGCCTGCTGGGTGTTGGGCAGATTGAGAATGGCGGCGAGGGCGGCATCGTCGGCAATGTCCAACTCAACCTCAACCCTTTCGCCGATGCCGGTCGCGGCCTTCAACTCTGCCGCCGTCCCGACCGCCACCGAACGGCCGTGATCCATGATCATGATGCGGGTGCACAGCTGCTCCACCTCCTCCATGTAGTGGGAGGTGTAGACAATGGTGGCGCCGTCGCGAGCCAGACCGCGGATACCTTCCAGGATGGCGTTGCGGGACTGAGGGTCCACGGCGACGGTCGGCTCGTCAAAGAAGATCAATTCCGGCTGGTGGGCAATCCCGCAGGCAATGTTCAGCCGCCGCGCCAAGCCGCCGGACAGTTTCTTGGGCCGGAATGAGGCGAACTCCCCCAGCCCAACAAACGCGATTGCTTGGTCTACCAATTCGCGCCGTCTCTCAGCCTGCGCCACGTACAAGGAGCAGAAGTAGTCGATGTTTTCCCGCACCGTCAACTCCGCCATAACCGCCACCTGCTGGGGCACAATCCCAATCCGGCGTTTGAGGTCATAGGAGGTGGGCGTCATCGGCTCGCCCCACAACTTCACCGAACCCTTGGAGTACGTCAGTAGTTGGAGGATGCAGTTGATGGCGGTGGTCTTGCCGGAGCCGTTGGGTCCCAGTAACCCAAAGATCTCGCCCTGGGCGATCCGCAGGTCAAAGTGGTCCAGCGCCACAACTTCCTTGTACCGCTTGACCAGGTCTTCTACCTCGACCACGGGGGATTGATCTGTCATGAAACCAGTTTGGACTCCACTGGCTGGGCGCCGGCAGTGTCCAGCGTCATGCTTTGCCGGGCGGCGCGGGTGACATCTGTCACCAATTGGAGGCACGCCGGCGTGGCGGTTTGCCGACCGGGCTTTCGCCGGCGCGGGCGGGGTGCCGTTTGCCAATGGGGGCTAGTTTGTTGGGGTGGAGCGAATAGCGGACAAAAGCGTGGCCGTGGTGCTCTGCTGCGTTGCTTGTCTGAGCACGAATGAGCCTTTCGCTGCCCCTGTTGTGGTCGCCTCCCTGGTCGCGATTCTGGTTTCGATCCTGGCGGAGTTGTCGCGTGGACGGGGACGGCGGATTGTCGAGATAGCCCTGCCCGCGGCTGGTTGCCTGGCCATAGTCGCGTGGCCCGGCGCCGGTTTGGCCTGGCTGCCGCTGGTGGCCTATGACCTGTTTACGGCCACCGCTCCGGCTGCCGATGCCGCCACTGGAGTTCCGCAACCTTGGCGTCGCCTGTGCGGCGTGGTTCCGGTGGCAGCGCTGTTGGGCTGCTTGGGGAGAGTATCGGGGCGAACGGCCCTTCTGGTGGTCTTGCTGGGTGCGGTGGTTGGTGTGCTGGCCTGGCGGACCGCACGTTCGGCTGCGCTGATCGAGGCGTACCGGGAACGGCGCGACCATCTGACTGAGACCTCCCGGCGGTTGAAGACCCTCAACGCCGGTTTGGAGGAACGCCAAGAACTGGAAGTCCGCCTGGCCACCGCTGACGAGCGTTCGCGGATCGCCCGCGAAATCCATGACAACGCCGGCCATCTGTTGACCCGGTCGCTGTTGCAGACTCAGGCATTGATGGTTGCTGATCCAGCAACTGCGGACCGGTTGGCACCGTTGGCCGCGACCCTCGGTGAGGCCATGGACACCATTCGCGATTCGGTCCACGGGTTGCGTGATGAGGCCATTGACTTAGAAGCCGCTCTGGCCGCGCTGGCTGCTGGGACGCGCCTGAAACTGACCGTGGACCAGCAGGCCGGGGACTTGCCGCCGGCTGTGGGCAGGGCTTTCCTCGCCATTGCCCGGGAGTCCGTCGCCAACACCCTTAGGCATTCCGACGCCACCACTCTGCGTATCGCGGTCACCGAACGCCCAGGTCTTTTCCGCCTGGTGGTGGACGATGACGGCTCCGCGCCTCCCAGCCGCGGCGACGGCCTGGGTATGGGGTTGGCCGCCATCGAAGAACGCGCCCGCGCCCTGGGCGGCATCTCCCGCACAAGTTACGACCGAGGCTTTAGGGTCTTTGTCTCGGTGCCCAAACCCCACCCATCCGAAGCCACAGCCGATGCCGATGGCGCGGCATCCAGTGCTGTAGCGCCGGAACTGGCCACCGAAGTAGCACCCGATCCCGATGCCGCCGCCGAAGGCCTCGGCCGGCACGCACCAACCAGGAAAGGCCAATGATGAGTGATCCGATCCGCGTGCTGGTGGTCGATGACGACCCCTTCGTCACCGAATCGCTGGCCACCATCCTGGGCGCCAGCGCCACCGTTGAGGTGGTCGCGACCGGCCACAATGCGGCCGAGGCAGTCCAGCTCTGGGAGGAATTCACTCCGGATATTGCGCTGCTGGATATTCAGATGGGGCCGGCCGGCGGCGCCGAGTCAGACGAAGGCGCAGCGAGCCGGGACCGTGAACTGAACCAGTCCGGGAGCGCCCCACTCGACGCGGGGTCCCCGAATGCCCCAACCGGTTTGGACGCTGCGCGCACCATTCTGGCGCGTTGGCCGCTGGCCAAAGTGGTGTTCTTGACCACCTTCGTGGACGATTCCTACATCATGGCGGCGCTGCGCATGGGAGCCAAGGGTTACCTGATCAAACAGGACGTGGCGGCAATCGCCCCAGCCCTGGGCACAGTCATGGCGGGCGGATCAGTCTTTGGCACCGAAGTGGTGGGCCGCATTGACGGGCTGGTCACCGAGCCAGACCCGAAACCGACGGGCATCAGCCAACTGACCGACCGGGAATCAGAGGTCGCCGCCCTGGTGGCGGAGGGCCTGGACAACCGCGAGATCGCCACCCGTGCCTTCCTCTCCGAAGGCACCGTCCGCAACCTGGTCTCCGGCATCCTGACCAAACTGGCGCTACGCAACCGCACCCAACTGGCCATCTGGTACCTCCGCGACCGCTGAGCCCGCCGCCACCCGCCGCACTCTCACTTAGAACAGCGGGAGACGGAGCAGCGCCAGCCTGGCGTGGAACAATTGCCAGATGCACTTCATTGTGATGGGCTGTGGCCGCGTTGGCGCCGCCACGGCCGCCGCCCTTGAAGACCGCGGGCACACCGTGGCCGTGATTGACCAAGACCCGGCCGCCTTCCGCCGGTTGGCGCCCGGCTTTCAAGGCCAACGGGTCACCGGGGTGGGCTTTGACCGCGAAATCCTCCGCCAGGCCGGCATTGCCGATGCCTATGGCTTCGCCGCGGTCTCTTCCGGTGACAACTCCAACGTGCTGGCCGCCAGGGTGGTCAGGGAAAGCTTCGGCATTGACAACGTGGTGGCCCGGATCTACGACCCAGACCGGGCTGAACTATATGAACGCTTGGGCATTGCCACAGTCGCCTCAGTTCCGTGGGCGGCGGATCAGGTGCTGCGGCGGGTGTTGCCGGCCGGCGCCGCCGGCGAATACCAAGACCCGTCCGGGCGGCTCAGCCTGGTGCGGTTTGACCTGCATCCCGACTGGGTGGGCGCTGACCTGACCCAAATCGAAGCCGCCACCGGCGGCCGGGTGGCATTCATCTCGCGCTTTGGGCAAGCCCAACTGCCGGACCCGCAAACCGTCTACCAAGACTCAGACCTGGTCTACCTGATGCTCCCGACTGATTCGGTGGCCAACGCTGAACGGGTCTTGGCCCGAGCCCCGGAGGTGGACCAATGATGCGAGTGTTTGTGGCCGGCGCCGGATCAGTTGGCCGGTCAATCGCCCGGGAACTGTTGGCCCACGGCCACCAGGTGACCATTGCCGACAAAGACCCGGCCGCCATGAAGGTGGCATCTGTGCCGGAAGCTGACTGGCTGTTGGCAGATGCCAACGAGCTTCATTCCCTCAACGAAGCCCAACTGGACCGGGTGGACGTGGTGGTGGCCGCCACCGGGGATGACAAAGCCAACCTGGTCTTGGCGTTGCTGGCCAAGTCTGAGTTCGGCGTGCCCCGAGTGGTGGGCCGGGTCAACAACCCGAAGAACGAATGGATGTTTGATCAACTGTGGGGCGTAGACGTAGCCGTCTCCACCCCTCGGATCATGACAGCGCTGGTGGAAGAGGCGGTGGCGATCGGTGACGTGGTCCGCATCTTCACCTTCCGGCAATCCGACACCGACCTGGTCGAATCAACGCTGCCGGAAAACTCTCCCCTGGTGGGGCGTCAACTGGCGGATTGCAGCTGGCCGGCCAACACCGTGTTGGTGGCGGTGATTCGTGATGCCCGGCCGATGGCCCCAGACCCGGACGAGTTCCTAGAGGGACGCGACCAGTTGGTCTTCGTGGCGGCCCGTGATTCGGCCGACGCGTTACAGCACATGCTCCGGACAGAACCCCACGTCCCTGCCGAGCCGACCGAAACCGAACCTGCCGGCGACTAGCCCTCGCTCTCCTCTGCGGCAGCCGGCTCCACGGCATCGGCACCGTCAACGGGAGGCGGGGCCGCGGCATCGGCCTCCGGGCGGTGCAAAACCGGGCGCATGATCAGCCACGAAATCCACAACAACGCCACAAACGGTGGCGCTCCCATGGCCAGCTTCAAGGTGCCCAACAAGGCCACCTGGCCGGCGAAGTAGAGCGGCAATTGGACCGCAAGGCGGGCCGCGAACAGCCCGGCCATCAGCCACGTTGCCCAAGCCCCGCGGCGGATGTAGGACGGGTCGGACCGGAAATCCTCCAGCCGTCCGGTCAGGGCCGCGCAAACCACTGCTACAAACGGCCAACGCACCAGAATCGAAATCACTGAGCCCGCCAAGTACAGCCCGTTGATCCACAAACCGGGGGCGTAGAAGCCTTCTGCCTTGCCGGACAGCAACGCCCACACCACACCTAAGGCAATGCCGCCCAGGCCGGAAACGGCGCCCATGATGGAAGACCGGCCAATCAACCGGATCACAGCCAACACCATTGCCAGTCCCAGGGCCGCCAACAACGGCGGCAACAGATGCGGGTAGATCACGTAGACCACCACAAACGTCAACCCGGGGATAATCGATTCGATCATGCCCCGGACCCCGCCCATGGCGTCCGCGAAAGAGAACTCCTCAGCGGTTAGCGCCCTCAGACCGGACTTGGGCTGTGGATCGCTCATAGACTGCCCACCGGCAACAACTCGTAGCGGGCGTCCCGCATCACCAGACGCGGGCCATCGAGTGACACTCGCCCTTCGCAAACCAACTGACGGCCGGGCTCCAGACCCAGAATCTGCCGCTGACCCACCCAAACCACGCGCAGACTGCCGGTCGAATCCACCAATTCGACCTCAAACCGGGCGCCCGAGCCGCGCGGACCAATCGCAATTGATTTGATCACGCCGGTCACTTTGACCGGCTCCCTATCTGGCACCAAAGCAATTGGTGTCGCCCCCGCCACCGAAGCCAGCCGCAGTTCCTGATCAGCGTCCAACGCCGCCGCGGGCGCCATCTGCTGCTTCAGCCAATCCGTCGCCCGGCGCCAAGCGCCCATCAGCGAACCTCGCTGATCTCCGGCCCCCGCCGCAGCAACGCCATCGGATCTTCGGCCTCCGCCACAGCCTCGACACTGGCCGCACCTGGCAGCCGCAGCGGCAGCGGCTCACGCGGCGGCATGGCCACCTCACCCCGGTCCACAATCACCTGCGTGAACAGCTCTTCCATTTCCGCCAAGGCAGCCTCATCGCGGGCCGCTTTGCCGGAAATGGTGCCGCGCAACAACCACCTGGGGCCATCTGCGCCAACAATTCGCAGCACGTTCTTGCCGGTCCGCCCCTGAGCGGTGGTCACCGGAACTTCCAACGCCAAGGCTTTTCCGAACCGGCCGTCAACCTCTTTGCCTGAGCCGCCCTGCTTTTGGGCTGAGCCAATGATCTGCCGGCGGACTTCTTCCCAAATGCCGCGCGTCTTGGGGGCCGCGAAGGCCTGCAACTGCATTTTGGAGCCGTCTTTGTTCAGCGAAACGCTCATCACCTGACCGCCGGCCTTGGACACCTCAGCGCTGACCTTGACGCCCTCAACTACCGGCAGTTTGATAGCACCGAAGTCCGCCACCACCACACCTTCTGGGGCTTCGGAAATGTCCTTGGGGCCCGATGCCGCGCCGCGCGCCCCCAAACCGCTGCCAGTGACCGTCTTATCCGCTGCCGCCTCGCCCGGGGCTGCTTCGGTTTCAGCGCCCGTTTCAGCCGCTTCCGAGGCTTCAGCTGGTTCGGTTGACGACTGGCCGCCACGCTTCTTCTTGAACAGGCTCATTGGGTCTCCTCACCCGAACGCACTCCGCTTGAACCAAACCCGCGCTCAGCGCGATTCGATCCGGGAAGCCGCTCAACCTCCACCAGGTGGACATCAGCGAACCGCTGAACCACCAACTGGGCTATCCGGTCACCGCGCCGCACCTTAAAAGCCTGACGCGGGTCGGTATTCAACAATGTCACCCTAATCTCACCCCGGTAGGGCGCGTCCACCGTGCCGGGCGAGTTCAAAACGGTCACCCCATGACGGGCCGCCAAACCCGAACGCGGCTGAACAAAACCGACATAGCCGGCCGGCAGTGCCACAGCCAGCCCGGTACCCACAGTGACCCGGCCTCCGGCGGGCGGCAACACGGCATCGTCCGCGGAAAATAAGTCCAAGCCGGCATCCCCGGGGTGAGCCCTGACCGGTCCGGGCAGCTCCGGGTCAAGGCGCTGAATCAGGACTTCCACTGCGTCAGGCACAGACACTCAGCTCCGCTCGCGCTAGAACGCGCACTCCACACAGATCGGTTCGCCATCTACCTCTTTGGCCAACTGCGAGATGTGGTGCACCAGGAAGCACGAGGAGCACATGAACTCATCAGCCTGCTTGGGCAAGACCCGAACCGACAGCTCCTCATCTGACAGATCAGCGCCCGGCAGCTCAAAGCCATCTGCCGCATCCGCCTCATCCTCATCTACGGTGGCGGCTGATTTTTCGGCACGGCGCGCCTTCAACTCCTCCAGCGAGTCCTGGGCCAGGTCTTCTTCATTCTTCCGGGGGGCGTCGTAGTCAGTTGCCATCAGTCCTTATATCTTCACTAGTCGTCCAGTCGCGGGGCTCCGTGGGAACATTCGCGGCGAGGGAATTATTCCGAATGATCGCGCGACAGGGTAGCACGCTTGGGGGCTCCGTGCAGATTGGGCGACCGATTTTGGTCACCTGACACGGCCCCCGCCGGCCCCCAAGTGCGGCCCTCAACGAAACTGACAAGGCAAAACGGGGCGCGCCGGAGCCGCCTGCTCCACGCTGACGCCCGCGTATGCCAAGCTCAACATGAATTGGACCGACTTGGGAAGGACACCCATGAACGAGTTGACGTTTGCGCGCGCCGAAGACGGGCGTCTGATCTGCGTCGATGATTCAGGGACGGAATACGCCGTGCCGGTGAGCGAAGCCCTCCGCGTGGCCCTGCGTGAGGCCCAGACGGGCGATACTCCCGAAGCCTCAGTGCTGATCCCAGACCAACTCCGTCCCAAGGACATCCAAGCCCTGATCCGCGCCGGAGCCGATCCGGTAGCCCTGGCCGAAGCCTCCGGCTTGGAACTGCAACACATTGAACGTTACGCCGCGCCCGTCATTGACGAGCGCGTCTTTGTAGCTGCCCTGGCCCGGGCCTTCACCATCAGCCACGAAGAGGACGCCGCCACGCTTGAGGATTTGGCCCGCGAACGGCTGATCGAACGGGGTATTGACCCGGCCGCCCTGGCTTGGGACGCAATCCGCGAACCGCACGGCTGGGTGTTGCGACTCGATTTCGAAACCGAAGACGGCTCCGCCCGGGCCCGCTGGCAAGCCGATCTGGACGGCCGGCGTTTGGCGCCCCTCAACGAACAGGCCCGCTGGATTGCGCAGATCGAAGCCCCAGATGCTCCCGTTCCGCCGATGCGCCCACTCAGCGCCGTACCCGGGTTACTTGAGGACGATGAAGACGACTCCTTCGAAGTTGAGCCGGCCGCTCCCCTGTCCTTGTTGGACGGGTTGATGGCTGGCCGAGGTCTGCGCGACCCGCTGGTCGGTGAGTTCGACGAAGCAGCACCCACCGCGTTGTCCGGCGAAGCCGATGTGTTTGAGTTGCGCAAGCCTGAGCTGCCCGGTGATGACTATGCCGATCCGGACTCCGCCTACACCTCGATGCCTTCGCTGGCCTCGGTGGGGGAAGCCGACTGGTCCGAACCGCCGCTGCTGACTGAGCCGGACGCCGATGATTGGGATGAATCCGGCGCCAACCCGGACCGGGTTTCGATCTGGGAGCGTCCCGTCACCACGCCGCCACCGGCTGATCTGTACGACGCCCCCTCGGCCGAACTGGCGCCATCGGCGGAGCTGCG
>JAIRTF010000159.1 GCA_031255075.1 Bifidobacteriaceae bacterium
CGACGCTCTGAGGAGGAGGAGCTGTTGGTTCGCCAGGATTCCATGACCGCCCAGGTCACCGTGACCGGTGGGCAGACCGGGCCAATCGACCAGGCGGCGCTGGACCAAATGATCGCCCCGCTGGAAGCTCTGCCTGGCTGCACACGCGGCATTTGGGAGCACCCCAGAAAGCCGACTTCGGGCAGCGGTACGGGTTTAAGGCGCGGTGATAAGGATCCTTGGCCCCTCATCCTCGAAACGAACTCGCTGGAAGTCTTCTCCGTGCCGGACCAAACCCCAGCCGAATAGGCGCCGGCCAGGAAACCACGCGCAGCCAGGGTGCCCGCGCGGCATCGCCCACCTGGGCGGTCAAGAATCGGCTTGCGTCTAGCCGAACCAGAGGGCAATCTCCCGGGCGGCGGATTCGGGGGAATCCGAGCCGTGGACAATGTTGCGTATCTCGCCGGTGCCCCAGTCGCGGCCCAGATCGCCACGGATGGTGCCAGGCGCCGCCTTGATCGGATCAGTCGCGCCCGCCATGGTCCTGAAAGCCGTAATCACTTGGGCTCCCTCCACCACCATGGCCACCACCGGGCCAGCCGTCATGTATTCGACCAACGCCGGATAGAACGGCTTCGCGACGTGCTCCGCATAATGAGCGGCCAGCAGCTCAGCCGTGGCCTGCCGCAGCTCCAGCTTGGCAATCACATAGCCGCGCGCCTCGATCCGCGAAATCACCTCACCAACCAGGCCGCGCGCCACACCGTCAGGCTTGACCAGCACCAGGATCTGCTCCGAATTTGACATGCCTTCGACCCTATAGGCCCCTCCCGCCAGGCACCATGACTTTATGCCGCCCAGCTACAGCTGTCCGATGCCGCGCCCCGGCCCTCCCCGCCGCTCGCCACGCCCCCGCGACGAGCCGGCGGTGGGACCGGGTCACAGCGTTTGGCCGCCGTCCACCACCACCACAGTGCCGGTGACGAAGGCAGCTTCATCGCTGGCCAGCCAGACGGCAGCAGCGGCGATCTCCTCCGGTTTGCCCAACCGGCCCATGGCTTGACGGGCAACGAAATCCTTGCGGGCTTGGACCGGATCAGCGGCCGCGCCGATCCGTTCATCCAGCGACGGCGATTCGGTGGTGCCCGGCGCGATGGTGTTGCACCGCACCCCCTTGGTGATCACATCCGCCGCAACGGCCTTGGTCAGCCCAATGACTGCCGCTTTGGTGGCCCCATAGGCGAGCCGATTGGGCACGCCGGCGATGGAGGACACAACCGAGGAGATGTTGATGATGGAGCCCGTACCGCGTTCCACCATGCCAGGCAGGGCCGCTTTGATGGTTCTGAACATGGATGTGACGTTGACATCAAAAGACGTCAGCCACTCTTCTTCGGTGCAGTCCTCAATGCCGGTCACCGCCACCCAGCCGGCGCAGTTGACCAGGACATCGACCGGACCAGCTGCTTCCATCGCCTGGACGATGCCGCTCCCGTCCGTCACGTCCAACCCCAAGCCCGTAACCCCCGGGCAGGATTCGGCCAGTTCACGCACTTTGGCCAGGTTTCGATCGGTTGCGACCACGGTGGCACCTTCGGCGACGAAGGCCCGGCTGATAGCCGCGCCCATGCCTTGGCCGGCGCCGGTCACAAAGGCGTTCTTGCCGCTCAGCCGGCCTGCCGCCATCAGATGTCCTCCCGCTTCAGGTCTGTCAGGTCAATCCGGCTCTCATCTGACCGAATAGACCGATAGGCGGCGTCCACCACACCGATGGCGTAGACACAGTCCCGCGAATCGATCAGCGGCGGCCGGTCTTCGGCCAGAGAGTCGATGAAATCGGTGACTTCCCGTTGGACCGATTCGAAGTGCCAGCCACCGGGATGCCAGCCATCCAGCGCGGCGGGGACCTCGGCGATGTTGGTGCCGGCGTAGTCCAAAGCCCCGGAGAACAGCTTGACCACCGGTTCAGCGGCCTGATCCATCAAGATCACGCCATTGGTGCCGTACAGCTCCAGCCTTTCGGAATGCGGCGCCTCAGAAACCGAGGTGAAGGTGCAGGAGAAGTGCGCCCCGGACTTCAACAGGCCGGTCACCTCCGCGGTGTCCTCGATCTCATTGTCCAGCGGGAACAACTTGCGGCCAACCGCCCGCAGTGAGGCGATCTCACCCAGCAGCCAAGCAATCAGGTAGAACGAATGGGCACCGGTGTCCAGCACCAGGCCGCCGCCCAAGTCAAACTTGGTCCGCCAGTTGCCGGGAGTCGCCAAATGCTCCTTCTCATTGGAACGCAGCTGGGTCCGGACGTGAATCACATCACCAATCGCGCCCTCCTCCAACAGGCGCGCCACCGCCTGGTAGGCGGCAATGTAGCGGGTGTTCTCCGCCACCATGAAGTGCACGCCGGCCTCCCGGGCCCGCCGGTAGATCTCCAACGAATCGGGGTAGTTCGGCGCCACTGGCTTTTCCAGCAGCAGGTTCTTGCCGGCATCCAGCACCGCCAGGGCGGCCTGCTTGTGCAAGAAGTGCGGCAGGATCAGATCCACCACGCTGATATCTGGGTCAGCGATCATCTGGTTGTAGTCGGTGTAAGCGCGGCAGCCGTACTTCTGGGCGAAGGCTTCCGCCACTTCCTGGTTGGCGTCGCAGACGGCGACCAGGTCCACCACCTCAGGTCTTGACTGGGCGGCTATCGCGTGGCTCTGGGCAATCAGACCCAGCCCGGCAATCCCAACTCCATGTTTCGCCATTTTGAACATTTCTCCTTACGAACG
>JAIRTF010000185.1 GCA_031255075.1 Bifidobacteriaceae bacterium
TTCGCCACCTGGGAGCTTGTGCGGTTACTTGCGGTTACGCCGCTGATGTCGGGTCTTGCGCAGCAGTTTGCGGTGCTTCTTCTTCGCCATCCGCTTGCGGCGCTTCTTGATTACAGACCCCATACGGCCCTCTCCGTCTTGCTTGTTTCACTTGCTCCGCGAATGCGCGGAGTTAACGGCCCAACATCTTACCCGGATTGGTCATGGCCCGCGAACCGATGTGGGTTCGGCTTGAGCGCACCGCCGCGGCGGACGCCCTTGTGCGGCGCCAAATCTGTTAGCTGGGGTCAACCTGAGTAGGTTTGCCGGCCCATCTTTGGGGTTGGCTGTCGGTGGCGCCGTGGCTGGCCGGTCAGCCGGCTGCGCCGCCCGCTTCGCGCTTGGATTCGGTGTCAATCCACTGGTCCAGGGCGGAACTGGGGATTCGGTAGGACCGTCCCACCCGAATGGCGGGCAACTCTCCGCTGGCGACCATCCGGTAGATGGTCATGCCGGACACCCGCAGGATGTCTGCGACTTCTGCCACCGTCCAGAAGGTTGGCTTGGGTTCCATGCGCTGCCTCTGCTAGCTATTCGGCCAATTATCAACAACCACTCTAGTCCCACCAGTCACAGAAATGTTAGCTGGGTCACCAAGGACCAGACGCCGTTTGGGCGCCGCCACTCACAGCGGAGCCCCAAGAAGTGCCGTCTTGGAGCCTTCCGGCGGTCATTGTCCGCCAGGGCGATCTTTGTTAAGTAGTGTGAATCCCATGCGGGCTGATTCGCCAGGAGGGCCAAGCCCCAGGCGTTCACTTGGGGCCCGTTTGGCGCACATGTCTCCTGCCCGCTGGGCGGTGGCGGTTTTCACGGGTGTGGTGATGGCCGTAGCGGTGGTCTTGTGCCTACCAATCTCCAAGGCCGGCGCTGGCGGCCCCAACCTGGTCGACGCGATCTTCACCGCCACTTCTTCGGTTTGCGTGACTGGGTTGACCGTCCAATCCACAGCCGAATACTGGTCGCCATTCGGGCAGGTCACCATCTTGGTTGGCATGCAGGTAGGCGGCCTGGGCGTGATGACCCTGGGGTCAATGCTGTCACTGATCACGTCACGAAGGTTAGGTGTGCGGTCAAAGGTGCTCGCGGCATCGGAAACCGGCACTTCACGGTTGGGGGAAGTGGGCGTGCTGGTCAGAGCAGTGGCGCTGATCTCCCTGGTGGCGGAACTGGTGGTGGCGGCAATCTTGACGCCGCGCTTCGTGATGGCCGGCGAATCCACCGGGCAAGCGCTGTGGCACGGGGTGTTCTATGCCGTTTCCGCGTTCAACAACGCGGGCTTCCAACCGACAACTGAAGGGCTGGCGGCGTTCACCTCCGATTGGTGGGTGCTGGCTCCCATCGGCACAGCGGTGTTCGCCGGATCGCTGGGCTTCCCGGTGATCCTGGACCTGCAGCGACACTGGCGGCATCCTTCGGAACTGTCCCTGCATTCCAAATTGACTCTGACGTTTTGCCTGGTGCTGGCCGGCGGCGCCTGGCTGGCCTTCAGCTTGCTGGAATGGAACAACCCGCGCACGCTGGGGAGCGAATCAACCTCCTCCACCATTTTGAACACCCTGTTCGCGTCCATCAACACCCGCTCCGGCGGCCTGGCCACCTATGACGTAGCCGAACAGCGGCCGGCCACCATCTTGTTGCAGGACGCGTTGATGTTTGTGGGCGGCGGCTCCGCCTCAACCGCCGGCGGCATCAAAGTCACCACCTTGGCGGTCATGCTGTTGGCGATCCGCGCCGAAGCCCGCGGCGACCGGGACATGGAAGCCTTCGGCCGGCGGCTGGAACCATCTGTGCTGCGGGTCGCGGTGACCGTGGCTGTGGCCTCTGTCATGTTCATCTTTGTGGGCGCGTTTGTGTTGAGCCTGATCAGCGACGCGCCGTTGACCCGCATTCTGTTCGAATGCATCTCCGCCTACGCCACCTGCGGCTTGTCCACCGGGCTGGCGCCCACCCTGCCGGCCATCGGCAAACTGACCTTGGCCGCTCTGATGCTGACCGGCCGCCTGGGCACCATGACCATCGCCACATCGGTGGCGTTGACCAACCGGCGGCGAGTCATCCGCCTACCATCCGAACGGCCCATAGTGGGCTGACCGAACCAAGACAGAGGAGCAATCAATGGACCGCAAGCAGAACAGGTTGAATCCTGACGCGCCCATGCCCGGTGATGGCGCGGTACTGGTGATAGGGATGGGCCGGTTCGGATCGCGGCTGGCCCTGACCGTGGACCGGCTGGGCCGCGAGGTGCTGGCAGTTGAAAAGGACCCGGAAGTGATCCGCCGCTGGTCTGGCCGCCTCCCCTTGGTGGAAGCTGATTGCACCGACCCGGAAGCCCTGGAGCAACTAGGGGCCCGCGATTTCCCCATCGCCGTGGTCGGAGTGGGCACAGCCCTGGAAGCATCCGTGCTGATCACCTCCAACTTGGTAGACCTGGGCATCAGCCAAGTTTGGGCCAAGGCCACCTCTTCAGAGCACTCCCGCATTTTGCGCCGAATTGGCGCCAGCCAAGTGATTCTGCCGGAGGCCGATGCCGGGGAACGGGTAGCCCACCTGGTGTCTGGCCGCCTCCTGGACTACATAGAGTTCGAGGACGGTTTCACGATTGTCAAGATGCGCCCCCCGAAGGAGACCATCGGCTTCACCCTGGATCAGCTTCAGATCCGCAAGAAATACGGAGTCACCGTGATTGGGGTCAAGTCCCCCGGCCAAGAGTTTGAGTACGCCACCGATGAGACCCGCATCTCCCCTCAAGACATCCTCATAGTGTCCGGCAACACCACCCTCCTTGACCGCTTCGCCGCCCGCCCCTAGTCCCCAAAACCGAGCTGGTTCGCCGCTAAGGCGCCACACACCTGAAGGAGCCACAATGATTCGCTACCGGATCGTAGCCAGGGCGTTCTTCGCTGTGGTCTTCATCTGCGGAGGCCTGGTTCATTTGGTCTTGGGCCGGGTAGATCCGGATTCCTATGCTGCGTTCGCCGAGACCGCGCTATTTGGCTGGCTGGGAGAACTCTGGGTGCTGTGGGTGATGCCGAACATCGGCTGGCTCACCATAGTGCTGGGAATTTTTGAGATCGCCATGGGCCTGGGTATGACCCGCAGGCGGACCGTTCCCATAGCGGCCTGGGGAATCATGGCGTTCCTCATCTTCATCACCGCCGTAGGCTACGGCTTCCCCACTGATACGCCCATCGAAGACTTCTTCAAGAACCGAATCATCACCATAGTCATGGGGATAGCCCTGCTCCCCCTATTCACCCGCCAATCCCGCCGGCGGGCAGGAGGACCGCGGCCGGCCAGCTGAGGGCATTGTTGGCCCCGAGGTCAGAAATCGGTTTGCTGGCCCGTTGAGCCGACATAGGGGTTGAGCAGACTCACTCCGGTGTCTTGGAAGTCCGCTG
>JAIRTF010000189.1 GCA_031255075.1 Bifidobacteriaceae bacterium
TCAGCGGAGAAGATGACCGATTTGTCGCGGCGAGAGTTGAAGTAGCCCAGTGAGTCCTGATCTCCGTAGCGCAGCAGCAATTCCCGCAACGCCAGTTCTTGATCCGCGTCCATGGCCGGTAGCTGGTGATCGGTCCGCATGAACACAATCAGGGCAATCAGCAGCGCCAGGGTGGCCCACAGGTTGGTGGTGCGGACCACCCACAGCGGCGCCATCGGATCACCGAACAGGTGATGGAAAATGGGGCGGCCGGCAATGCCTGAGCCGGTGACGACCTCCTCCGGGCCCTGGCCCAGAGCAATGTTGACCGACCACCAAGCCTTGGCGACCAACGAGGCGCTCTTCGTGCCGATGGCCGCGGACCAGGCGAAAGCCCAAACAGCGGAGGCCCCCAGCCCGGCAATCAGAGTCAGCGCCGCCCGTATCACCGAACGGCTGGAGGTACGCGCTGCGAAGGCCGAACGGTGGGCCAACAACCACCAGGTGATGGCGATGGCGACCAGGGCCGCTAGCCCCACCCGAATGGGCAGCGTCCAAGGTTGCAGACGGAACCCCAAACTGGGTGAGAGCAGACTGCGCCAATCGCCGCCGGCCAGGTAGATGGCACCCAACACCACCGCGTAGATGATGGCCGGGAGTTGGACCACGCCGATCACCACCCACATGGCCACCCGTTTGCGATGCCGAATGGCAATGGCCAGCACGGTCAGCGCCGCGAAAACGAACAGCGACGGGTTGGACGGCAGGTTGACAGCGTCCAGGCCGATTCGCACCACCCGGAACACTCGCGGCCACATCGGCCTGATCGGCAGAGCCACCAAGGCCCAGAAAGCGGCGAAAGCCAAAACACGGGCGGCCCAAACTGGGGTCAGGTCACAGCGCCGTTGGCGACGCTTGGCCTTGGCGGCCAAGACCTCTGCCGGAGTCTTTCCCTTACGCGCGCCCATTTCCTCCCCCATACGCTGTGGTCTGAACCATTTGTACCATCCCCCTAGCCAACCGGCCTACTTCCCTGAAGGAATGCCCAGCCGGCGGCCGGTTGGTGAAGCCAAACGGCCTGGCCAAAATGGGCAGCCCTACAGCGCCCTGGCCAGGCTGCTGCCAGCCCGCCAATTCCAACCAGCCGAATCCCGCTGCGGTTGCCGCGAGATCCCGTCCTAGCCTTTGACTGCCCCAGCTGTCAGACCGGAAACTATGTACCGCTGAAGGAACAAGAACAACAACAGCACCGGCAGAGCGGAGATCACCGCCCCGGCCGCAAACATGCCCCAGTACGGATTGCGATCATTACCAACCAGGTCATAGAGAGACACCGCCAAAGTCCACTTTTCCGGATCAGTCAAGACCAGGCGGGCGATCACAAACTCGGAGAAACTGGAGATGAAGCTGAGCAGGCCTACCACCGCCAGCACTGGCGAAACCATGCGCAGAATGATGGTCCAGTAAATCTGGGCATGAGTGGCGCCATCCAGTTTGGCGGCCTCATCGAGAGAGATCGGCACGGTGTTGAAAAAGCCGTACATCAAGAAGGTGTTGACCCCCAGAGCGCCGCCCAAGTAGATGGCGATTACGGTGCTCAAATGGTTCATGCCGAGTACCGGGAAGACCTCCCCTAGCGACTGCACCAGCAGGAAGATCGCAACAAATGCCAGCAGCTGCGGGAACATCTGGACCACCAGCAGGAAGGTCAGCGTAAACCGGCGGCCTTCGAAGCGGAACCGGCTAAAGGCGTAGGCGGCCGCCGCCCCCATCAGCACGGTCCCAATCGCGGTAACACCGCCCACAATCAGGGTGTTCAGCAGTTGTTGCCCGAAGGGACGGCTGGCGAACAGATCACGGAAGTTCTGCAGGCTGAAATTCTGGAACAGCGATTGGCTGGCCAGGCCGGCGTTCGGGTCGACAGCCATGTTGATCACAAAAACCAGCGGGAAGATAGCGTAGAGCGACACCACCACAGCCACTATGTGGCGCCAGCCCACCTCTCGCCACCAGGCGCGTCGAGAGGCCTTGGCGCGGTCTGCAGCAGTCCGGGGCGGCGGCGGCGTCTCGGCAGCGCCGCCAGCTGCGGGTAGACCGTTGTCAGTGAGTTCAGCGTCAGTCATCACATCACATCCTCAAGTGAGCGTGTTTTCCGGAAGGAATACACCGCGATCAGGCCCACCACCAGGAAGATCACAATTGACAAGGCTGTTGCCAGACCATAATCCGGGTTCTCTCCAACGCCGGCCAGCTTGTAGACCATGGAGATCATGATGTCCGTTCCGCCCGGGTCATCAGCGGATCCGCCGGGCGGGACCGGGCCGCCGCCGGTCAGGAAGTAGATCAGGTTGAAGTTGTTGAAGTTGAAGGCAAACGAGCTGATCAACAGTGGCGCTACCGACACAAACAACAACGGCAAGGTTATCTTGGTGAAGCGCTTAACGGGCCCGGCGCCGTCCACCCGGGCGGACTCCAGGATGTCTCCAGGAATCGACTGCAAAGCGCCAGTACAGACCAGGAACATGTACGGGTAGCCCAGCCACAGGTTGACCATGATGACCGTGAACTGGGCCATCAACGTGGAGCCGTTCAGCCAGTCGATACCTTCAAAGCCGGGAATCCATCCCAGGATCACATTGTTGATCACACCGTAGTCGCGGTTCAGCAGGTTCTTGAACAGCAGGGCCGCCATGAACCCAGGGAAGGCGTAGGGCAAGATCATCAGCACCCGGTAGATCTTTTGGCCCCTGATCCGCTCAGAGTTGAAAGCCAAGGCCAGCAACAACCCGAAGAAGAAGGTGGTGGCCACGGACAGGAAGGCGAACACCACTGTCCACAAGAACACCTTGCCGAAGGTCATGGAGATGCTCGGGTCGGTGAACAGCTTGACGTAGTTCTTGAAACCGATGGTCACCTTCCAGCCGCCGCCGCGCGGGTAGCGATCACCGTTGTGCTCAAACTGGCCGGTCTGGTTGTTGGCCTTGTAGATCACCACGCCGGCCGCCAAGTCAGAATTGTCAATCAGGGAATCGGTCTGCTCGTCATAGGTGACGCCTGGCTTATAGACCTGCCCCTTGGCGAAGTCGGTGGCCATGACCTTCAACGACCCCGCTTCGGGGTCATCGGCCAGCGGCACTTTAAGGTTCTCCACCGGTTTGGTTGGCAAGCTGCCGCCCATCCCTTCGAAATCAGCTTCCCGCTTGACTTCGTAACCGGGTACCTCCGTGACCACTCCGCCAGCCACCTGGGCGGCATCGTCCTTGGCGAATGGCTGATCTTGGCCACCCACCACGGCTTCGCCGGCGTCATTGACGTAGGCCAAGTAGTAGGCGCCGCCCTTCGACAGCAGGGTGATGTCACGAGTCGGCTGCGATAGGTCCAACAGCTGCGAGTTGCGGACGATGGCAGCGATGGCGTCCTCTTTGGTGCCCAGGTGCCGATCGCCGTAGTTGGTGAAGGACACAAAGACCGTGTTCAGCATTACGTAGATCTGGAAGATCAGCAGGAATATCATTCCCGGCACCAGATACTTGGCCGGCAGGGCACGCTTGGAGAAGTAGACCCAGTTGACCACCGCCAACAGGACCGCCATGATCACCGCGATAGCTGTGGAGCCTGTCTGCCAGGCCATCCACAGCCCGTAGAGCCCAAGCGCGTCAACCAACGCAATCAGGATCAGCTTGACAAAGAAGCCCGGGCCCCAGGCTCTGGCGTGCGCCTGGGTGGCCTCGCGGCGGCGCTTGAGCTCGGCCCGGTCAACGGTGGTTTGTTTACTCATGTCAGTGCCTTATCGACAGTGGTCAACAACTGACGTCCGGTTGGCGCGGCGGCCCGGTGGCCCGCCCTAACCCAGTTCTGGCGGCCCACCCGGGGCAGCGCCAACCGGACATCAGTCAGGTGTAGAAAATCGACTTGCCTAGCCGGCAGCTATGGCCTGCTCAATCTCAGTCATGGCCTTGTCCCAGGTTGAGACCGGATCAGCACCGTTGATGATGTCGGATTCGGCCTTGCCCCACGGCTTCCAAACCTGGTTCATCTCCGGGAAGGACGGCTGCAGCACCGCGTCTTTGCCGGCCTCCAAGAAGCCGCCGACAATCGGATCACCGGTGACAGCCGAATCAGCTGAGGCCTCCAAGTTGGCCGGCACCCTAGCGCCGGTCTTGAACAGAGCCAGTTGGGTGTCTTTGCTGGTCAGGAAGTTGACCATGAACCGTTCGGCGGCTGTCTTCTGGGTCGACTTGGCGGACAGGAAGAACCCTGGCACACCCATGAACGGCCGGGCGGTCTGACCACCGGCAGATGGTATTGGCAGCACCGTCACGTCCATGCCGGCGGCTTTCCAGTCCGCAACCAACCATGGCCCGGTGATGGCGTAAGGCGCCTTGCCGTCCTGGAAGGTGGCTTTGACAATGTCGTAGGTGGTGGACTGGGACAGGACCTTGTCGGTGCCCAGTTTGCCCAGGTACTCAGCGAACTTGTGGCCCGGTTCCCCGGTCATACCCAGCTCCTTGGTCCATTCGCCGGCCGCGTCCTGCTTGAAGACCTCAGCCCCGAAGGAGGACTGCAGCGGATAGGCGGTGTAGCCGTCTCCCTCGGTGCCGACTTGGAGCAGCACAGTGTGCTCGGTGCCGGCCGTCTTGGCTTCGGCAATCAGCTCATCGAAGGTGGTGGCTTTGGTCTCGGCCAGCAGCTTGTTGTTGCGGACCAGGCCAATGTTCTCCAGCGCGTACGGCACGCCGTAGGTTTGGCCGCCGGAGGTGTACGCCTCAACTGAGCGCTTGTCCAATTGATCGGCCACGCCGGACAGGTCAACCGGTTGGACCAGGTTGTTGGCGATGAACTCGCCCATCCAGTCGTTGGCGCCGACTGTGATGTCGGGGCCCTTGCCGGCCGCGACCTGGGTTGCGAAATCGCCGCGGATGTCATCGAAGTTCTTTTGTTCAAGTTTGATCTTGACGCCGGATGACTTTTCATATTCGCCAACCAGCGGCTGCAGCGCGTTGATACGGGTCTCGTCAACCCAGACGGTCAGGGTCACGGTTGAGCCGTTGTCTCCCCCGCCGCCGTTGTTGCCGTTGTCTCCGTTGTCACCGCCGCTCTTGTCTCCGCATGCCGTCAGACCCGCGGTTAGCCCCAAGGCCAGGATGCCCAAAGCCGCAAGACGTTTCATTGGTTCCTCCATCTTCATTGAAGAAGTCACGGTCCTCAGTGGCCCCGTGACCTGTTGCCGGCCACCATAGCTCTCAGGCTACAGCACAAATTGAACAGCGCGTACCGCATCACATTGTGGACAGGTCTAGCCCCGTTGGAACCGCCGCTAAGCGGCCTCATTCGTCACTACAGACTGATCCCCAAGATAGGAATGAACAGTGCATACATTGCAACCGTGATCAGCACAATGCCGATCAAGTTGAGCCGTAAACCGCCGCGCACCATGGAGCCAATCGTGACGTACCCAGACCCGTAGGCGATGTCGTTTGGTGGGGTCCCAACCGGCAACATGAAGGCACAAGTGGCGGCCAAGGCGACGGGCACCGCCAACAGCATCGGGTCCATGCCAAGGCCCACGGCCACCCCGCCCATGATGGGCACGAACAACGCGGCCACGGCGGTATTGGAGGTCAGCTCGGTCAAAATCAGCACCAAGATCACCACCACCACGATCATCGCCACGACTGGCAAGGTCCCCATAGCTTTGGCCTGGTAGCCAATCCAGGCGGCCAGCCCCGTGTCTGTGATCAGGCCAGATAGTGCCAAACCGCCACCAAATAGCAACAACACGTCCCAAGGCAAGGCCTTGGCGGTCTCCCAGTCCATGACCATGACGCCCTGGCGCGGCTTGGCCGGCAACAAGAACAGCACCAAGCCGGCGGCCATGGCGATGTACTCATCTTTGACCCCGAATTTGGCCAGGCCGGGTACTAACGGGAAGGCCACCCAGGCGATGGCCGCCAAGGCAAACACCACCGCCACCATGACCTCCGCCGCGCACCACGGCCCCAGCGCCGCCCGCTCCGCCCGGATCAACTCCCGCCCGCCAGGGATGTCCGCGATCTCTGGTTTGAAGAGCATCTTGGTCAGCACAAAC
>JAIRTF010000230.1 GCA_031255075.1 Bifidobacteriaceae bacterium
AACAGTCAACAACCCCAGGGACGGCTGGCAGTCAATCAGAATCACGTCATAGCTGTCCGCCACCGGCCGGAGCATCCGGGCCAGAGTGGTTTCGCGGGCCACCTCACCAACCAGTTGAACCGCTGCGGCGCTCAGGTCAATGTTGGCTGGCACTACGTCCAACCCCGGTGTGTCGGTGGTGCGGATGACCTGTTCAACGCCAATCGAGTGGTTCATCAGAGCGTCATAGACGGTCGGTTCACCCTCTTTGGCGTTGCGTCCCAGAGCCACCGAAGCGGCGCCCTGCGGGTCAAAGTCCACAATCAACACCCGGCGCCCGTACAGGGCCAGGGCTGCCCCCAGGTTGACGGCGGTGGTGGTCTTGCCAACCCCGCCTTTCTGGTTGCACAGAGCGATCAGCCGGGCTGGTCCATGGCCATCCAAAGCCGGCGGCTCAGGGAATTCAGGCAAAGACGTTGGCGTCTGGCTCACCGGAACATGCTATCTGGCGGTCCGGGACGGATCGTTACGCCCGCGCCGCCTGTCGCCGAAAAGGAACCCCGCCCCCCAACTGAGATGGATGGCCATGACCGACCACCACATTCGGACCCGGCCGGCCACCCCCAGACCAGAACCGGCAATCATCACCGCAATCAGCACCGCCAGGGCGTAAACCAGCGGCGTCAAGGTCAACAGCCACATCCACTTCAACCCGAAGGCGCCGCCAATCAGCCCGCCGGTCAACGTCAACACCAGCGCCCCAA
This sequence comes from Bifidobacteriaceae bacterium, assembly GCA_031255075.1. GTDB lineage: Bacteria > Actinomycetota > Actinomycetes > Actinomycetales > WQXJ01 > JAIRTF01. The sequence goes on from JAIRTF010000230.1 coordinate 744, forward strand.
CCAGCACTGGCGGCACCACATAACGCCAGGTAGATGAATCGGTGTGGGCGGCAATAATGCGCCGGCGCATGGCACCGGTGTGGAAGAAAACTCTGACCAGGTCCTTGATGGATGCCGGCGCCCTCCGCCGCAGTGATAGCGACGGGTCCAACCAAACCATGCCGCCAGAACGCCGCACCCGGTGTTGCAGTTCCCAGTCGCCGGCGCCGGCGAAGGATTGGTCCAGACCGCCGGCCCGTTCAAAGGCGTCCCGTCTGATGGCCACCATCCGGACCGAATCGACCGGGCCTTTGGCAGCGCCAACCCGGGTGGGCCGTGGCCCCACGCCCAACCGTGAATTCATGGCCCGGGAAATGGCCCGTTCGGCGGAGCCGTAGCCAACTGCGAAGGCCGCGCCCCCCACCACGTCCGCGCCGGTGATGGACATGGCAGAGGTGGCGTGTTTGAGCAATTCAACCCAGTCTCCGCTGCCCGGCCACGGCCGCGACAACACCGGATAACGCCCGGCAAAGGCGGCGGCATTGACCAACGCGCCTTCTGAAGTGTCTTTGATGTGAATCAGGGAGATCCGCGGGTCCAACGCCACAATGTCTTCAAGCGGGTCCGCCGCGACAGCTGGGCCGCTGCCGTCTGCCGGGGCCCCAACACCACTTTGCCCGCCGGAATCACCCGGATCACCAGCATCATCCGGTTCACTGGCGCCGTCCTGTTCACCAGTTCCCCCCTGACCAGGCGGCATTTCCTGGTCCGCCGGCCGGGGCGCCGCCAAGACAATCTCGAATTCACCCGGATAGGGCCGCGCCAACAAATCCTCAACCGTTTTGCGGGCCACCACCGCGTCAACAGCCGGCACCACAATGGTCACCGCCGACCAATCACCCCGGGGTAGGACCTCTCCGCCTTCCGAATCGCCCGTAGGTGCCACATCTCAAGTCTAGGCGAGCGCTTAGTATGACCCTGATGGCCGAACCGCAGGACCTTCCCCGTTTCCCGCCAGCGAGTTCCACAGCCCGTAGGCGCGTATCCGGGCGCCCTTTGACCGCCCAGCAACACGGCCAACCTAAATCCCCGGTCTACCCGGTGGCCGGTTCCGACTATTCGGTGGCCGATGCCGCGCCCACACCCCCACCACCGCCCGCACCACGCCGCGTGTCCGGCCCACCACTGGCCGCCAATCCTCACCGCGGGCAGCTGCCCGCCCAAGGCGCACCATACGGACCGGGCCGAAACGGCCGGCCGGGCCCGGGAGGGGCGCCCGGCGGCGCGGCACCGGCCAAACGGCGGCCCAAACGGGTGGGCCGGCGAATAGCAGTCACCTTGGTGATTTTGCTGGTGCTGGCACTGGCCTGGCCGGTGGGCTTGGCGCTGTGGGCCAACGGCCGGCTGATCCATGTTGACGCGCTGGTGCCGGGCGGCACCGACCAAGGCCGCACCTATTTGATAGCTGGGTCTGACAAACGCGGTTCGGGCGGCATCAACGACCCGACCAGCGGGCAACGCGCGGATTCCATTCTGTTGGTCCACGTGGCGGAGAACGGCCAGGCCTACCTGGTGTCCATCCCCCGTGACACCTATGCGGAAATCCCCGGCCATGGCGGCAACAAGATCAACGCCGCCTTCGCCTTCGGCGGCGCGCCGCTCCTGGTGGAAACCGTCCAAGGGCTGACCGGCATGCACGTGGACCACTACGTGGAGGTCGGTTTCGGATCAGTGGTGGAGTTGGTGGACGCCGTGGGCGGTGTCGAATTGTGCCTTGACCTGGACTTTTGGGACAAAGACTCGAAGCTTGAATGGACGGCCGGCTGCCACCGGGCGGACGGCAACCTGGCGCTGTCCTTCTCCCGGATGCGGTATGCCGACCCGCTTGGAGACATCGGACGGGTCAACCGGCAACGCCAAGTCTTGGGCGCGGTCATGTCTGAGGCGCTCAGCCCCAAACTGGCCCTCAATCCCTTCAAACAAGTGGCTCTGACCAGAGCCGGCACCAATGCCCTGACGGTGGATCAGGACCTGGGCATCATCGGATTGGGCCGGCTGCTGTTGGACTTCAAGAAGGCCAGCGGACCGGATGGGATCCAGGGCACACCAACCATCGCCTCACTCAACTACACCCCGGGCGGTATCGGTTCGGCGGTGTTGTTGGACCCGGACCAGTCGGCCGCAGATTTCGCGGCAATCTTGGCCGGAACTTGGCAACCAAAGGATTCCACAGGCGGAATAAAATGACCCTTTTCGCGTTATCTCCACTAAACCTTTACGGCGCGCCACCTGCGCCTTCGCTGTTTCTGGAAGGGTGGTGACATAGGCTGGGAGGACCGCCGAAATCAACTATGAGGAGTGACCGAGTGCAACCGCGCCATGCGGCAGCCCAGACCAACCGGCCATCCAGGCACCTGCGCCGCATCCGGCGCCGGCGGGCCGGCAAGATTGTCGCCACCGTGGTGGTCTCCACCATGTTGGCGGCCTTCGTAGCCGTTGGCGAACGGATCCGGCAGTTGGACGCCAACATTTCTTCCCTGACCGGCGTAGAAGAGTTATTGAAGGGCCGCCCCACCCCCAAGGCCACCACCACGGCGCCGGCCGCCCCTGGTGACCCGTTCGGCGGCAAGGCGGTCAACATTCTGATTGTGGCTGTGGACACACGGTCCGGTGACAACGCGGACATCGCCGGGGATCACTTGGAATCCCAGCTCAACGATGTCAACATGGTGGCCCACATCTCCGCTGATCGCAGCCGGGTGGACATCATGTCGATCCCCCGTGACACCATGGCGCCAATGTCCGAATGCACCCGCCTGGACGGCACCGTTGCCTCAGCCAATTCCGACCGGCAGATCAATGAGGCGTTCTCGAAGGCTTCGCAATGGAACTGGGAGGAAGGCAAGACCGCCGGCATGGCCTGCGTGGTCCAGACCATCGAAGACCTGACCGGCATCTACATGGATTCCTACATCCTGGTGGACTTCGCTGGTTTCGCAGGGGTAGTTGACGGTTTGGGGGGCGTGGACCTGTGTCTGCCGGAAGGGCTGACATCGCGCAAAGCTCGCCTCAACTTGGAACCTGGCATGCACTCCCTCAATGGGCGCACCGCCCTTCAGGTGGCCCGGACTCGGTCCGGGTCCAACTATTGGGGGAAGTCGCTGGACGGGTCTGACCTGAGCCGCATCAACCGCCAGCAACAGCTGATCGCAGCTGTCATCAATGAGACGTTGCAGGCCGCCACTTTGACTCGGATCGGTGACCTGAACAAGGCCGCCACAGCCATCACCCAGTCGCTTTACATTGGGCCCGGCCTTGATTCGGTGACCGCTCTGGCCGGTCTGGCCTATTCGCTGCGCAAGATTGACCCGGCCCGCATTTCTCTGTTCATGGTCCCGGTGGTGGGCGATGGCATGCGCGTGCGCCTGGCCCAGTCCTCAACTGGCAAATTGGATGGCGCCACCGCTGCGGAAGTCTTTGAAGACCTGGCCTGGGACCGCCCTGTGCCGGGCACCGCCGCCTATAAGGCCCTCCACCCCGATCCGACCACCGGGCCATCCGCCGGCGCTTCGCCAGGTACCTCGCCGAGCGCCTCACCCGATACGGGTGCTACCGAACCCAATGATGAGATTGTGACACCGTCCCGCGTGCCTGCCACCTGCGAGGTAGTTGGCCAGGGCTGACACTCCGCTGCCAAGGCCGGTTCTGCGGCCGCGCGGCAATTTCTGGGCGGCCGATGCCGCGCTTTGGCGCTCCCATGGTCCCTCCCCCGCCGCCGGGCAGGGTTCCGTAGCGCCGCCGCCCGCGGTACTAGTTCAGTGCGGCTGGGCCGCCCTCCAATAGTTGTTTGAACTGAGCTTCGGTCAGGATCGGCACGCCCAGGTCACGGGCTTTGGTCTCCTTCGAACCAGCCCCCGGCCCTGCCACCACATAGTTGGTCTTGCGGGAGACGGAGCTGGCGGCCCGGCCACCGCGGGCGGCGATCGCCTCATTGGCACCCTCCCTGGTGAAATCCTCCATGGTGCCGGTGACCACCACTGTCAGCCCAGCCAAAGTGGCCGGCAAAGCCTCGCTGGCTGTGGGGCTGAGCTCCACACCGGCGGCCTCCCAGGCCTCCAAAATGGCGCGGTGCCAATCCTGTTCAAACCAATCGCGGATCGATTCGGCAATCACGCCGCCCACGCCATCGACGGCCGCCAACTCTTCGGCGGTGGCCTGTTGGATGGCGTCCATC
>JAIRTF010000192.1 GCA_031255075.1 Bifidobacteriaceae bacterium
CTTTCGACCTGGTCCAGTTCAGCGCCGGCGGCGATTTCCAGCCGCTGATCAGCCAAAACCGGGTTGCGGGCCAGGACCGGGCCGTGGAGATAGGTGGCCAGCACGTTGCCTTGGATGGCCCCTTCCCAGCCATCCCCAGCCGGTCCGCCTGAACCATTGCCAATCCCGGAGATGACCCGCGCCATCGGCCGGGCGGCTGGTCCCAGTTCGGTGCCGCCGCCGTGGTTCTCATAGCCGGTCAACAACGGCCAGCCGTCAACTGGTTCAGCCAACACCTCGCCCACGGCTCGCGGTTGGCGGCGTCTGGTGCGGGCGTCCAGTAGGCCCAGACCTGGTTCGATCCATCCGCCGGCCACCTCAAAGTCTTCGCCCAGGACCTGCAGCCCGGCACAGACCGCGAACACCGCCGCGCCGCGTTCGGCGGCGGCGCCCAGGGCACCAGATTCGCGCAGCTCACGGGCGGCCACCACCTGGGAGGCGTCCTCACCGCCACCCAGCACATACAGGTCGCCTTGTTCTGGCACCGGGTCACCGGGGTTGATGTCCAACACTCGCACTTCCAGCCCGCGGGCCTGGGCCCGGCGCGCCAACACCTTGACGTTGCCGCCGTCACCGTAAGTGCCCATCAAGGTGGGGTACAGGTGGACGATGCCGATTGGTCCGCTCATGGCACCAGCCTGGCTCTCAGTTCTTGGAAGGCGGTGTAGTTGGCCACCACGTCAAGGCCTTGGCCTTCGGCTGCGACCCCGGCCGCATCGAACGGATCAAGGCTGACCCCGGCTATATCCAAACCGGCTGTGTCCAACCGGACTGCCAGATCGAACCGCCGTTCGCCGGCCACCCAGCACCGCCGCGGTGCCAGCCGTTCGAATGGCACGTCCCAAATCCAAGACGGGTCCCGTCCATCAGCGCCACGGGCGTTCAGCACTGTCACCAACAGCGCCTCAGATGGTGCCACCAGTTCCATCATCTCGGTCCAACTGGCTGGGTTCTTGCCCAGCAGCAATCTGGTTTCGTGGCCGTCCACACAGGCCCTGACATAGCGCCCGTCCACGTCGCTGATCCGCTCAAACGCCTTGACTGCTAGTTCTGGGGCAACTCCAGCGGCTTGGACGGCGGCGGCCGCGATGGCGGCGTTGCCCACGTTGAACCGGCCGGGCAAAGCCAACCGGATCGGAACCGCACCGGCGGGGGTGACGATGTGCGCGGCATCGGGCGCGACAAACCATTCGGCGGGCGGCCGGGCCAAGCCGCAGCGCGGGCAAGACCAACCGGCCTGGTCGCGGCGGAGGGCGGCGCCACACTCTGGGCAGAGGGCCGAATCTTCGGTCCACCATTGGCCGCAGCCAACCCAGGTGATGTTCGGCGCGGCTTGGGCGGCCCAGACAACCATTGGATCATCGGCGTTGGCGAAGACTTCGGTCTGGCTGGGCAACTGCGCGGCCATTTGGCGCCACCGTTCGGCCAACATTTTGACTTCGCTGCCCCGATCCAGCTGGTCGCGGCTCAAGTTGATCAAGACCAGCCGCGCAGCACCGGTGGCCTTGGCCACGGCCGGCAGGTGGGCTTCGTCGATTTCCAGGGCGGCGTAGGGGGCCTTGCGGTGGTCCGCCAAGGCGGTGGCCACCCCTGGTGCCATGTTGGCGCCGGTCAGGTTGTGGGCCACCGGGCCGCGGGTACGCAAGGCTTCGGCGATCATCCGGGTGGTGGTGGATTTGCCGTTGGTGGCGCTGACGGCGGTTACATCCATGCCAGCCGAAAGCTGTTCCAACAGCCGCGGATCCAGTTTCAGCATGACCCGGCCGCCAATCACTTGGCCGCGCCCGCGGCCCAACAGCCGCGAAGCCATCGAGGCCGCCCGGCCGGCCGCCATGGCCACCCGTGCGCCTACCGGCAAGCTTCCTCTCACGCCGTCTAGCCTGCCACGAAGTGCCAGGCGAGGTGTTTAGCTTTGCCCCAACAGGATTGAACCGGCTGGTGAGATTGTCACTGCCAGGTTCACCACCCCGCCAGGCACGGCCGTGAATGGCGCGTTGACAGCGTTGCCGGTGGACATGTCGAAAATGGTCAAGATGTTCTGGGTCACTTGGGTCTGAGTGGTCAGCCCGTTGCCGCCTGATAGTTCGCCCACCGGGTAGCCGTTCAGACCGATCCGCCCTTGGCGCAGAGCACCGGCTGGCTCCCAAATGTTCAAGGCGCAAGGCGCCTCCATTGGCTGGCTTTGGGCGGTCATCTGGGCGGCCTCGGTCAAATAGCCGTTGAGCAGCTGACCTGAGTCTGCGGCTGAAGGCCGCGGCTGATTCGGTATCGCGACCATCACAATCCCGGCCACCGCGAAAACCCCGCCAATGGTCATCAGCAGCCAAGGCTGCAAAGTGATGGTGTTCTTCCAGACGATGGCGAAGCCCTGAATTTGGCCGACAATGCCGACACCCCCCACCAGCGCGCCGATCACCATGAGGACAACTCCGCTTTGGCGTCGCTCGTTCATTTGACCTCCATCAGTTCAAACCAGTGAAGAAACGGGGCTTTCTTCCCGGGGCCTGGGTTGCGGTTCCCCACTCTAGTGGCAAACAACCCACCTCTTGCGGTTCAGGCGCCGTGAATCACTTGGCGGCCCATCACCGCCTTGAGGCGGGCTTGGCGCACCGCGCGAGACTTCCCCAAACCGGCCTGACCGGCGCCAGGCAGCCATGCCAACCTGGACCGATGACTGCTGAGCTGATCATAGAAACCATCCAAAAAGACCTGCCTTATGGGTCTGACCAGCGCCAACGCCTTGATCTGTACTTTCCGGTGGAACCCAACGGGGCGCTCTTGTTGGACATCCACGGCGGCGGTTGGTGGCAAGGCGACAAAGCCAAGGAAGCTGCCTTTGCCACCCGCTTGGCCGATGCCGGGTACCTGGTAGCCGTACCCAACTACCGGTTTGCCGACGGCCAGGCCGGCCGCAATCTCTACCCCACCCAGGTTGAAGACGTTCGCGCCGCGTTGGCCTGGTTGCGCAACGGCGATCTGGAGTTCAGCCGTGACCGGATCGGCGCCATCGGCGGGTCAACCGGCGGCAACCTGGCCTTGGAGTTGGCTATTGCCGAAGGCCTGCCGGCCGCCTCCTGGTCCGGTTTGCTGGACTTGGCTGGGTTCATCGCCAAGTACGGTGATGCCGATCCACACAAAGTGGACATCAACCCTGATGCGCCGTCTGACCAGATCGATCAGGGCGGCTGGGACCCCGGCTACTACAAGTGGCTGGTGTTCAACCTGTTGGGCCCCAGTTTGGACAACCTGGACGCGGCCACTCCGGTCCGCCGGATTTCGGCCACCACCGGGCCTTGCCTGTTCGCCAATTCGCTGGAGGAACTGGTGCCACCGGAAGAGTCTCTGACTGCCGCCCAGGCGCTGGTGGGAGCCGGTGTGCCGGCCCGCGTGCTGCTCTTCGAGGGGCGCCGTCATGCCGCCGCCTACCTAGACGACGCCTTGGTGGAAACCCTGCGGTTCTTCGCCCATTACTTGGGGGTCCAGGCCCCGGCTTAGAAGCCTTCGGCCATGTTGGCGAACCTGGCCAGGTGACCTTGGAAGGCGACCGGGATTTCGCCGGTGGCGCCGTTGCGGTGCTTGGCCACAATCAAGGTGGCTTCACCGCGGGCCCGGTCATCCTCTTTGGAGTCCAACCGGCTGATCAGGATCACCACGTCGGCGTCCTGTTCCAGGGAGCCTGATTCACGCAGATCAGCCAGTTCGGGACGCTTGTTTTCCCGCATTTCAGCTGAACGGTTGAGCTGTGAGATGGCCACTACCGGCAGGTTCAGTTCCTTGGCCAGCAGTTTCAGGGCCCGGGAGAACTCTGAAACTTCTTGTTGGCGGGATTCGGTCCGTTTGCCGGAACTCATCAACTGGAGGTAGTCAATGATCACCAGCTGCAGGTTGGCGCGTTGCTTGAGCCGCCGGCATTTGGCTCTGATCTCCATCAACGCCATGTTCGGCGAATCATCGATGAACAGCGGCGCCGCTTTGATGGCCGGCACCCGGGCGGAGATTCGCGGCCAAGCTTCCCGGCGGACACTGCCGGAGCGCAGGTCGTTCAAGAACACCCCGGATTCGGCGGAGATCAGCCGTTGGGTGATCTCTTCGCGTGACATTTCCAAGGAGAACACCACGGAAGCCATGCCGTGTTTGATGGCGGCTGACCGGGCGAAGTCCAACCCCAGAGTTGATTTGCCTTTGCCGGGGCGGGCGGCCACGATCACCATCTGCCCGGGATGCAGCCCACCCAATAGGGTGTCCAGGGCGGCTATGCCGGTGGGGATGCCGGTGACGTGGCGTTCAGCCTTGGATAGTTCCTCAATGTCATCCAGGACTGGGTCAACAATTTCGCCGATGTGGAGATAGTCTTCGCTGGCGCCGCGTTCGGTGACCGCGTAGACCTCCGCTTGGGCCGAGTTGACCAGGTCATCAACTGGTTGGCCGTCCGCCGTGTAGCCGAGTTGGGTGATTCTGGTGCCGGCGTCCACCAGCCGCCGCAAGACCGCCCGGTCCCGGACGATCTGCCCGTAGTAGCCAGCGTTGGCGGCGGTTGGCACCTGGGCCATCAGGCTGGCCAAATAGGGGCGGCCGCCAATCCGTCCGATCTCACCCCGGTTTTTCAGTTCGGCCGCGACGGTCACCACGTCGACTGGTTCGCCCCGGGAGTAGATGTCGGTGACGGCCCGGAAGATCATCTCGTGTTGTGGCCGGTAGAAGTCGTCTGGGCGGAGTACGGCCACCACATCGGCAATGGCGTCCTTGGACAGGAGCATTGCCCCCAGGGCCGAACGTTCAGCTTCGATGTCTTGCGGCGGCAGACGCTCAAACTGCCCGGTTTCAGCTGGTGCGTCTGCGAAGTCGATGATCGACAAGCCTGCTACCGCCTCTCCCACACTTAGTGCCATAGTCAAGACATACCGCTTGGGTCTGACACCGTAAACGCTCCGTTCAGCCCTAGCTCCGCCATACTAGGACCGCCCCGAGCCATAGACCAAAAGCGTCACTGCAGGTCAGGACGCGAATCTGTGGGAAACCCCGGCCCGGCTTGTGGGTTGTGACCAGTTTTCTGGGGATATCTACCCCCGGCCGGTGGACTAGTTTTGGGGCCCAGATCTTTTTTGGTCGCCAATCTGGGGTGTGGCCGAAGGTTTGAGGTGTGCTCTGTGCGGCCAAGAAAGTCACAGCCAAACCGGTGCCGGCGGCGCCTGTCCAAGCGCCCTTCGGCTACAGATCGCCACGCTTTTGGAGGTGCCGGAAGGCCACCCAGCCGAGCGGTACCCGCGCCCAATAGGTGATGGCGCGGAACAACACCGCGGCCGATGCCGCCGTGGCCGTAGCCACCCCAACGGCCCGCAAACCGGCTGTCAAGGCGATCTCCACACCACCCAAGCCGCCCGGGGTGGGCGCCGCCGAACCGGCGGTGTTGCCTAACAGGTAGACCAAAGCCAAACTCGACAACGGCAGTTCGTCCAACCCGAATGAGACCAGCGCCGCCCAGAAGGCGGCGACAAACCCGCCGAACCAAAGACTGGTTCCGACCAGTGCGAAGACCAACCGTTTGGGCCGGCCCAGAACCCACACCACGCGCGGCCAGACCTGCCGCAAGGTGGGCCCGGCCTTGGACCAAATCCAGTTCCGCAGCGGCGGGATCAACAGCAGCAGACCGGAGCCGGCTATGACGCACAACACCACCACAATGGCGGTGGTCGGCAAATAGGACAGCGCGCCCGTCTGACCGGTGGCAATGGTGATGCCGATCACCAACAACATGGTGGTGACGAACAGCGCCAACTGGCTCAGCGCCACAGTTGCCGCGGACAGCGAAGTCCGCACCCCTTGGCGGTTCAAGAATCGCAAGCTGATGGCTATCGGCCCCACGTTGCCGGG
>JAIRTF010000265.1 GCA_031255075.1 Bifidobacteriaceae bacterium
TGGTGCCGCTGATGCGTCAAGGCGTGCGGTTCCGCTGGACCTACCGCTTCGGCGAAGGCGCGGGCAAGCGGGCGCGCGGCTTGGCTGGCGCGGGGCTCGGTTCATTGATGGCTCAACAACTGTCCATAGTGGCGGTGGTGTTCTTGGCATCCAACCGCGGTGGCGTGGGTACTTTGCCGCTGTATCACTACGCTCAGGCCGTCTACCTGTTGCCGTACGCGGTGCTGGTGGTTCCGCTGGCGACGGCGGCCTTCCCGCATTTGGCGGCCGCCTCTGAACGGCGGACCGTTTTGCAGGCCGTTTCAGCTTCGACCGTCCGCCTGGTGGTTGCCACATCATTGGCTGGGGCAGCAGCCCTGGTGGCAGCGGCTCCGGCCGTGGAGGCCCTGTTCGGAGCCGTTGACCGTTCCGGCGGCGCGGCTGGTCTGGGTTCAGCGGTTGCCTGGTTTGCGCCTGGGTTGGTCGGATTCGGTTTGATGACGGTGCTGATGCGAGTGTTGTACGCGGCGGATCATCCCCGCGTGGCCGTGGCCGGCGCGGCCCTCGGCTGGTTGATGGTGGCGGTGGCATCAGTGGTGTTGACCTTGTGTCTGACCCGGAATGGTCCCAATGTGGCCGCCACTTTGACGGCCCTGGCGGCGGCTTCAGCCATCGGTATGACGGTTGGCGGCCTGGCCCTGGCAGCGGGTGTGAAACGAGCCTTGGGCCCTGAAACTTTGGCCGGATTGGGCCGGACACTGCTGGTCCTGGGGATTGGTGCGGCCGTTGGCGGCGCCGCCGGCTGGCTGGTGGCCGTACAGTTCGCCCATTCGGGAGCCTGGGTAGCGTTGATCGGCGGTTTGGCTGGACCGCTGGTGGCATTGGGGGCGATTGGCTTGGCAACCCTGGGTGACGCCTCGCTCAAACCGGCCATCGCTCAGCTACGCAGTCACGGTCTGGAGGAGGCGCCATGAGAGTGCTCCAAGTTGTTGGGGTGACCGCCGGCGGGGTCAGGGCTCATGTCGGCCAGCTTGCCGGCTTGCTCCAAGAGGCTGGTCATCAGGTGGCTATAGCCGGGCCAGCCGGTTCCAGGCCGAATGTGGACGGTGTTCGCCAAGCCGAGCTGGCGATTGGCCGGCGCCCCTCGCCCAGTGATCCGGTCACCGCCTGGCGGTTGCGGCACTTGGCCGCCGGGGCGGATGTGGTCCACGCCCATGGCTTGCGAGCCGGCGCCTTGGCGGCCGCCGCCCTGCGGATGAAACCGCGACCGGCCCGGGGGACAACTGCGGGAAAGCCGCGACTGGTCGTCACCTTGCACAACGCACCGCCGGCTGGAAGCACCGCCAAGGCCATCAGTTCGGTGTTGGCCCGGATGTTGGCGGGCGCTGACCAGGTTCTGGCGGTGAGCCAAGACTTGATCGATTGGTTGGGCACCCAAGGTGTCAGACAGGCCGAACTGACCGTCATCCCGGCCCCAGCTGTGGCGCCGCCGGCCCGCAGCCGGGAAGCGGTCCGCCAGGAAGTTGGTTTGGCACCCGGTCAGCCGTTGATTGTGCAGGTAGGACGGTTGGCGCCGCAAAAGGGACTTGGATTGGCGGTCGATGCCGCAGCCGCCCTGGCCACCCGCCCCAGGCCGCCGCTGTGGCTGATCGTGGGGGAGGGGCCCACCCGAAATCAACTGGAAGCCCAGATTGCCCGGCTCAAGGCACCGGTTCGGCTGGTTGGTGCCAGCACCGATGTCGGCTCCTACTACGCCGCCGCTGACGTCGTAGTCAGCACAGCCGTCTGGGAAGGACAGCCCGTGGCTCTGCGCGAAGCGCTACGAGCCGGTTGCGCCATCGTCGCCACTGATGTCGGAGGCACAGCCGCCGCCCTGGGCGGTACGGCAGCCGCTGCCCTGTTGGTCAAACGGGAGCTCGGAGCGGTGGTGAGCGGCATCGGCCACCTGTTGGACAACCCGGAGATGGCCGCCGAACTGCGTCGAAAGGCGGTGATTGAAGCAGCCAAGCTGCCGGGCGAAGCCGCTCTGCTGGCACAAGTGTTGGCGACCTACGGCACTGGAAGCCTTCGCTGACCAAACTGACGTCAAGCGGTGTCAGGTCGGGACGTAGGGGACGCGCGCAAGACCGGGTGACGGCAATAAATTCAACCCCAAAGGCGACGGCATGATCACGCCAAACGCGAAACGCTGGGGCCGGCGGTCAACGGCCGGCCCAGGCGCCAGTAGACTAGAAGCCCGTGATGCAACGCGCGAGCCTCCACGGTGAGGCCCCAGCAAAAGTCCAACACATCTTTGTCACTGGGGGCGTTGCGTCCTCGTTGGGGAAGGGCCTGACAGCCGCCTCATTAGGGCAATTGCTCAGGTCCCGCGGACTGCGGGTGACAATGCAGAAGTTGGACCCGTACTTGAACGTGGACCCGGGCACCATGAATCCGTTCCAACACGGTGAGGTGTTCGTCACGGATGATGGCGCCGAAACCGACCTCGACATCGGCCACTATGAACGGTTCTTGGACACGCCGCTGAGCGCTGCTGCCAATGTCACCACCGGGCAGGTCTATTCGCGGGTCATAGCCCGCGAACGGCGCGGCGAATACTTGGGTGACACGGTCCAGGTCATCCCGCACATCACCGATGAGATCAAACGCCGCATGCGGGCCCAAGAATCGGCCGAGGTGGACCTGATCATCACCGAGATTGGCGGCACTGTTGGTGATATCGAATCGCTGCCATTCTTGGAGGCAGCCCGGCAGATTCGCCAGGAACTGGGGCGCGACAACTGCTTCTTCTGCCACGTGTCGCTGGTGCCGTTCATTGGGCCGTCCAAGGAACTGAAAACCAAACCGACCCAGCACTCGGTGGCGGCGCTGCGCAACATTGGTATCCAACCCGATGCGATTGTCTGCCGCGCCGACCGGGACCTGCCCGAATCGATCCGCAACAAGATTGCCCTGATGTGCGATGTTGACAAGCAGGCCGTTGTGACCTGCGCGGACGCGCCGTCCATCTATGACATTCCGAAGGTGCTGCACTCTGGCGGCTTGGATGCCTACGTGATCCGCCGGTTGGGCTTACCGTTCCGAGACGTGGACTGGACCCGGTGGGGACGTCTGCTCAAGCGAGTCCACAAGCCGGCCCATGAGGTGACCATCGCGCTGGTCGGCAAATACATTGACCTGCCAGATGCCTACCTTTCGGTCTGCGAAGCGCTGCGGGCCGGCGGTTTCCACGCCAACGCCAAGGTCAATATCCGCTGGGTGGCATCTGATACCTGCGAAACGCCGGCCGGTGCCCGCCAGAACCTGGCTGATGTGGACGCCATAGTGGTGCCGGGTGGGTTCGGTATTCGCGGCATCGAAGGCAAACTTGGTGCGCTGCGGTTCGCACGGGAGAACGGCATCCCGACGCTGGGACTGTGCCTGGGCCTCCAATGCATGGTGATCGAATTTGCGCGCAACGTGGTGGGCTTGGAAGACGCTTCGTCTTCTGAATTCGACCCGGACACCGCCCACCCAGTGGTCGCCACCATGGCTGAGCAACTCCACGTGGTCGAAGGCGAAGGGGACTACGGCGGCACCATGCGGCTGGGCTCCTATGAGGCGGAACTCAAACCCGGCTCGGTGGTGGCCGGCGCCTATGGAGCCGAATCTGTTTCCGAAAGGCACCGGCACCGCTACGAAGTCAACAGCGCTTACCGTGACCAGTTGGAAGAGGCTGGCTTGGTGATCGAGGGGGTTTCGCCGGACCGGTCTTTGGTGGAGTTCGTGGAACTGCCCGCCTCGGCCCATCCGTACTACGTGGGCACCCAAGCCCACCCAGAGTTCAAATCGCGGCCGACCCGCGCCCATCCGCTGTTCGCCGGCTTGGTGACCGCGGCGTTGGCCCGGCAAGCTGAGGGCCGTCTGTTGGAGGTAGAGCCGTGACCGTGGCCGATGCTGCGCGGCCACGCCGCCCCGCCCGCCCGGCTTTGCGTTGGCTCAAGCCCGCAGACGCAGCAGGCAGCGCCGCCGATTCGACCGGTGGCCTGGGCGCCGCCGGTGCTGGTGAATGTGGTGGTGCTGGCAGTGGTGCAGGTGAGTGTTGCGGGGCTGCGATGGCCGATCAGTCGGTGGACTACCCGGTGACGCGGTCCGAAGAACTGTTTGCCGGACGGATTTGGGACGTACTGGGGGAGGAAGTCGCCCTGCCGGATGGCCAATCGGTTTGGCGGGAATTCGTTGCCCACCCCGGCGCGGCAGCCGTTATTGCCATCAACGATCAAGGCCAGGTGCTGCTGCAACGCCAATACCGTCACCCGGTGGCCATGGAACTGTGGGAACCGCCGGCTGGTTTGCTGGATGTGCCGGATGAACCGCCCATCGAAACTGCCCGGCGGGAACTGGTTGAGGAAGCTGATCTGGAAGCTGCCGATTGGCGGCAATTGGTGTCCTTCTTGTCCACACCCGGCGGCACCTCTGAAGCGATCTACGTCTATTTGGCCCGCGGGTTGACCGAAGT
>JAIRTF010000285.1 GCA_031255075.1 Bifidobacteriaceae bacterium
GGCCATGCGGACCATGCCGCGCACCCCGCATGGCGGCATGCAACACATCACCTTGGCTGAGGAAAACCACCACCAACTGTGGGATGACACCTTGATGATGACGGTGCTGCCGCTGACCAAGATTGGGCTGCTGCTGAACCGGCCGGCTTATGTCGAAGAAGCCACCTTCCAGTTCTTGACGCACATCGCTTACCTGGCAGACCGCCAAACCGGGCTGTGGTTCCACGGCTGGACCTTTGACGGCCACCACAACTTCGCCGAAGCCCGCTGGGCGCGCGGCAACTCTTGGCTGACCATGGTGATCCCGGACTTCTTGGAACTGGTCAATTGGCCGCCGGCCCACCCTGTCAGGCGGCTGCTGATAGAGGTGCTTCAAGCCCAGGTTGAGGCGCTGGCCAAACTGCAAGACGAATCCGGGCTGTGGCACACCCTGTTGGATGATCCAGACTCCTACCTGGAAGCCTCCGCCACGGCCGGCTTTGCCTACGGCATTGCCAAAGCAGTGCGGCTTGGCTACCTGGATGAACGCTACGCCCAGGCCGCCCAGCGGGCCGTCACCGCGGTGATCGCCAACATCTCAGCCGAAGGTGAACTCCAACAGGTCTCATTCGGCACCGGCATGGGCCGTGACCTGGACTTTTACCGAAACATTCCACGCACGGCCATGCCCTACGGGCAAGCCATGGCAATCCTCTGCCTGGCCGAATACCTGCGGACCTACTACTGAGGAGCATTCATTGAAACTGGTGCGGTTCTTCTTCGAAGGCGGCCCCCATGTGGGCGTGGACCTGCCGGATGGCGGCGGCATTCTGTACCTGAAGGCCGCCAACCCGGCCCTGCCGGAAGACATGGATCAACTGCTGGCGGCTGATCAGGCCACCTGGGAGGCAGTCCGGGCTGCCGCGGAGGCGGCCAACCCCGCCGCGGTGCTGCCCCGAGCCCTGGTGCCGCTGTTGGCCCCCATTCCCCGGCCGCGCAACATCTACTGCGTCGGCTACAACTATCGCGGCCACACCGGGGATCAGATCGACCCGGCCTACCCAGATGTTTTCGCCAAACTGGGCGATCCGATCATTGGGCCTGAGGATGCCATTGTGCTGCCGCAGGCCAGCCAGCAGGTTGATTACGAAGCCGAGCTGGGCGTGGTGATTGGCCGGCCCGGCCGCGACCTAACCCAGGCCGAAGCCCTGGAGCACATCGCCGGGTACACGGTGTTCAACGATGTTTCCGCCCGCGATTGGCAAGTCCGCTCCGGTCAACTGACCTTGGCCAAATCATTCGACACGTTTGCGCCGGTTGGGCCGCATTTGGTGACCCCGGATGAGGTGGGCCGGCTGGATGATCTGATCATCTCCGTCCACCACAACGACCAGTTGACGGTGCAGGCCTCCACCGCGGACATGGTTTTCCCGGTGCCGCTGCTGGTTTCCTACATCAGCCAGGTCACAGAGTTGGAGCCCGGAGACATCATTGCCACCGGCACACCCCGCAAACTGGACGCAGCCCTTGAAAACCAGCGTTGGTTGGCAGCCGGAGACAGCCTGGCGGTTTCGATTGACCGGGTAGGCACGTTGCGCAATCCCATAGTCCAAGCAGGAGCACCGGCATGACGATTTCGCAGGTGGACGATGCCGCGCCGGCCACTCTCCTGCCAGGCGGAAGCTACTAGGAGGCCCGCTATGCAGATTTGCTTTGTGTCCAAGGTCTCAACCGACCAGCTTGACGCCTACCGCCAAGCCCACGCCAACGTTTGGCCCGAAATGCTCGAAGCCCTGCGAGACACCGGCTGGCATGGCTACCGGCTGTATCTGGGGGCAGATGGCCTACTGGTCGGCGTGGTTGAGGTGGACTCCTATGAGCAGGCCCAAACCCGGATGGCAGCTTTGCCAGTCAACGCGAAGTGGCAGTCAGCCATGGCTGAACTGTTCGAATCCGACGGCAACCCAGACGAAGGCATGGTCCTTCTGGATGAGATCTTCAACCTGGACAATCAACTGGCGGCCCTGGGGCTGCCAACCACCGATCAGGCCCCTGGCGCACCGGATTTCTAGCGGTACGCTCAAACAGGGGGAAAAGCCTCCAGCTCTAGGTCCGCGGGCCAAAGCCTACCAACGGCCCAAAGCGGGCCTAGGGCTGGAGCCTATCGGCGGCCACCGGGCCGCCAATGAGGCTGCGCCGCGCGTCCAGCGGCTGGTGGGAGCCCACAATCCGGGGTGCAGCGTTGGGCTCCGGGCATAGGCTGGCTGGGTGCCAGGCCGTTCTGCTTTCTTCAACCGTGGAGTGCTGGGCAGTGGGCTGATGTTTGCCGGCAATGGGGCGGCCTTGGCGGCCCTGCTGCCTTGGTATCCATTGGCGGCGGCGCGGCTGGGATTGTCCGTAGCGCAATTCGGTTTGGTGGTGGCCGGAGTGGCCGCCGGCGCGATTGTGTCCTCGGCTTTGCCGTCGCCGTTGGTGACCCGCTTCGGACCGGGACGGGTATCGGTATTCGGCACATTGGTGCTGGTGGTGGCAGCGGCTTCGACCGGTTGGGCTGGCAGCGGGCTGGTCATGGCGGCTTGCTTGTTCGGCACCGGCCTGGCGGATGTGGTTGTGGACGTAGCCCAGAATGTTGCCGGCGTCAGGGCCCAACAAGCTGCCGGGCGGCCGGTGATGTCCTCGATGCACGCCCTGTGGAGCTTGGGAGCGGCCGCCTCCGGCGCCGGCGCCACCGCAGCTGCTGCCTCCGGCTGGCCAATGGGCTGGTATCTGGTTGGCAACGGGCTGGTGGCGCTAGCTTTGGTCAGCGCCGGTGCGGCCCTGGCCGCGCGAACCGTGGAACAAGACCCGGCTGCACCGTCAGCCAATCAACCCCAAACCACCCAGGCGGCCGGACGGCGTTGGCGGACAGTGGCCGTGGCGGCCTGGCCACTGGTGGCCATAGCCCTGTGTGGCGCCGCCATCGAAGATGTGGCCAATGACTGGGCCGGGCTGGCGGGGGTCGGGTTGGCCGGCATGAGCGCTGGTTCGGCCGGCCTGGTGGTGACCGTCGCCATAGCCGCGCAGTGTGTTGGCCGGTTCTCCGGTGACTATCTGATCCACATCTGGTCCCGTGGTTCGGTGGCCCGGCTGGGTGGCGCCTTGGCGGCGCTCGGCGGTTTGACTGCCGCCCTGGCTCAAGGGCCAATGCTGTTGTGCGCCGGGTTTGCCCTGGCCGGAGTGGGCTGTGCCACTTTGATCCCCTCTGCCTTCAGCGCCGCGGCGGAGCTGCCGGGCATCAGTCAGGCGGCTGGTGTGACCTTGATCGGCTGGTTGATGCGGGTTGGTTTCCTGGCGACCAGTCCGCTGGTCGGATTGATCTCACAGCTGACCAACCTGCGGTTCGGTTTGGGCATCTTGATAATCGCCGGCCTGGCCGCCGCCGCCCTGGCATCCCGGCTGGACCAGCCCGCCCGGCTCAGGGCACAGGACGTGGATCAGCCAACCTGACCATGCCGATCTTCCGGTAGACCGGATGATGCCCGGCCCCGGCATGCAAATCGGAATGGACCAAATGAACCCGGCTGATCTGCCAAGTTGGCCCCTCATAGTGGGTCAACTCGTTCAAGGCGGCCGCCACCGCCGGCCGGTGGGCCGCCCGCGTCACAGTCAAATGCGGTTCGGCTGGTTGTGACGGCGCCGGCCAAGCCCGGGCCGCCGCCGTCATGACCTGCTCCAACGGGTCCGATTCGCTGGTCAAGCCAACCCAGCCAACCCGCCCCCGGTAGCGACCAGCGCCGGCCAACCGAACCGAAAACGGACCTGTGTGGGCCAGACAAGATGTCAAACCACGCAAACACCGCGCCGCAGCGCCCTCCGGCAATTCGCCGTAGAAGGCCAAAGTGACATGCCAATTGGCGCGCGGCACCAACGCTGATGAGTCAAGCCCCGCACTTGACAGCGCCGCCCCCAGGGCCGCCGTCAAGTGCTCCAGGGCTGGCGCAGGGGGGTATACGGCAGCAAAAAGCCTCACCTTTCCATCATGCCTCGCCCACCTGACCACGGCCGCCCGGCACGCCGGTGTCCGGGCGGCCCGCCTCGGCCATTGCCCTGTGGCTATCGACTGGCCACGCAAACCACCGGGTTGGCCACCACCCCCATGAACAGCGGCACGCCGGTATCCAGGTCCATGATGGCGTACACAAATGGCCGGTCAAAGCTCACAGTGGCCGGATCGCCACCCGGTGCGGACATCTCAAGGCCAACCATCGTGGCCGCTGCTGCTTCAGTGCCGGTTTCATTGGTCTTGACCACGGCCGCGTGTTTGACCTCTGAGATGTGCAAACCATCGGCATTGCGGACCATGCCGCCAAAATCGGCGTCGGGGGCGAAGGCTGGGCCCAGTCCCAACGCCTCCAGGGACGGAATCAGGTTGATGGTGCCATCACCTGTTTCCCACTTCGGCAGGGACACCGTCAAAGCGGGTGAGGGCCCTGCTTGGTCCAGCCATTCGTTCAGGCGAAGGCCATCGGCCCAGTTGATCTGTTCCACACCTTCGGCCGGCATCACAGCCAGCAGAGCGAAGCGCTTGTTGGCATAGGGCAGTACCGCGCCCTGGGAGCCGTCGGCCGCGTTGAAATACTGGCCTTTGGAGACAATTCCGTGCATGGTTGGGACTTCGATTACCTCGCCGGAGCTGAGTGTGAACGGTTGGTTATCAGTGGCCTCTTCAGAGAACGTCTCAAGCCATGGCGCTTTCAGATACATGGCGTTGACCAGCATCAACACCAGTCCCGGATCCAGTTCGGCCAACATTTCGGGGATCAGTTGGTTGGTTTTGTCCGCTATCCATTCGTTGATCAGCGCCAAGGTGCCCGGGTCGGCGAAGTCCACGGTGGCCACTTCCGCGCCGTAGTCATCTTTCAAGCCTGAACTGTAGGTCGGCAGCAGTTCCAGTTGGGGCGCCAGCCAGGCGGCGTCTGCCACGGACATGGTCACGCCGGACCATTGATCGGCGGCTTGGGTCTCAGCCCAGTCTGTGATCAGCTCAGTGGCCAGGGCGTGGGCTGTTTCACGGTCCAGGCCCAGGGCCTTTTCGAAGGCTTCGGTGGTTTGGCCGCGGGCGCCATCGCCGGCCATGGCCAGGGCCAGGAAGATCGAGGTCGGGGAGAAGGCCAAGTTTTCGCTGGGGGCTTCGGCTTGGAGCAGCGGCAGCAGCCTTTGGCCCAGGTAGGCGATGGCGGAAACGCCCTCCGGGACCGCGCCGGCCGGCAGCGGCTGGTGGGTCACATTGGGGTTGGTTGGCGCCACGCGCCCGCCAGGTTTGTTTTCCACGCCGCAGGCCATGGTGGTCAGTAGGGTGGCTGCAGCCGCTCCGGCCGCTATCAGTCTGCGTTTGCGCATGGTCTGTTCTCCGTTCTGGTTTGGCCGCGGCTTGCGGTCGCGTTGGTCCCCTGCGGCGCCCAGTCAGCCGATCCGTGCCAACCAGCCAGAGCACCCGCCCTTAACTCCAGGTAGGCGGCTCAAAGGTAACAACCGGCCGCGTTTCCAGTCTGCTTCGCGGCCGATGCCGCGCCGGCACCTTGGCCACCACCGCCCAGCGGCCTAGGGACTTACAGCGGCCTAGGGACTTACAGCCGCGCCAGTGAAACGGGTGGTGGCGGGCAGGCGGCGGCGCATCACCTCAATCGCTTCCGGGTTGGAATCCACCAACACAAACCGCCGGCCCAACTGCGCCGCCACCGCCCCGGTGGTGCCACTGCCGGCAAAGAAATCCAACACCCAATCGCCCTCGCGGCTGGAGGCCGCCACGATCCGCCGCAACACGCCTTCCGGTTTTTGGGTGGCGTAGCCGGTCTTCTCCTTGCCGGTCGGGGAAACAATGGTGTGCCACCACACGTCGGTTGGCAGTTTGCCGCGGGCTGCCTTCTCCGCGGTTACCAAACCGGGCGCCATGTACGGTTCACGGTCCACGGCATCGGCCTGGAAAACATAGTTCTTCGGGTCTTTGACATAGACCAAAATGTTGTCGTGTTTGGCCGGCCAGCGGGACTTGGACCGGCCGCCGTAGTCATAAGCCCAGATGATCTCATTGAGGAAGCACTCACGGCCAAACAGCTCATCCAGGGCCACCTTGGCGTAGTGGACCTCCCGGTAGTCCAAATGCAGATACAGCGTCCCATCAGCCGCCAACAACCGCCAGGCCTGGGCCAGACGCGGCCCCAAGAACTCCCAATAGTCTTCGAAGCGGTCATCGTAACTGGTGGTTGAGCCCGGCACGGTGGTATAGCTGCGCCCTTTGAAACCCCGCCGCGAGCCCTCCGGTGAACGTTCCGTCCG
>JAIRTF010000015.1 GCA_031255075.1 Bifidobacteriaceae bacterium
TGGTCTGGGTTGGCCGCCAGATAGCGCAGCAACTCAAACTCTTTGTAGGTCAGGTCCAGGCTGCGGCCATGCAGTTTGACCGTGTAGGAGATCGGGTTGATGACCAGATTGCCATGGACAATGGCCTCGTCAGGGGCTGACACCGAACCGTTGAGGGCGGCGGTGGCCAGACGGATCCGGGCTTCGACTTCAGCAGGGGAAGCGCCGGCCAACACAAAATCGCGAGCGCCCCATTCCTCGGTGACGGCTGTCAATGCCCCCTCGGTCACGACCAGCACCAGCGGCACAGCCGGGTTGGTTACCCGCAGCAGCCGGGCCGCCCGGCGCGCCACCTGCAAGTCCTGGCGAGCGTCCAACACAACCAACTCGGCAGCTCGTAGCCCTTCAGGCGGAAGCGATTCCAGCGGCATGACCCGCACCTTGTGCGGCAGGAACTCCAGCGCGGGAAGGGCGGCACCTGGCGTCTTGGAGTCCGCCGTCAACAGGACAATCTCCGCCATCTGGGTTCCTTTTTGTAGTGTTGTCTCGGGTCGATGTCACGCCCAACGTCCAACTTTAACCAGGAAGGAGCCCGAGTGCTGCCCTATGTTCGCCTCGGAGCGATCAGCCTGGTGGCCTTCGTTCCAGCGGCGGGCCTGCTGGTTGGACTCAACTCCGATGCCCGCACGGCTTGGGTAGCGGTCACCATCTCCCTGTTGGTTTTGTGCTTTTCAGTCGGTTGGCCAGCGCTGACTAATGTGCCATCTCCGAACACTGCGCGGGCGGTGCTGATCTTCACCGGGGCAGTCTCGATCAGTTTGGCGATCTACCGGCCCGGCGGTCACGCCAATGTGTTGATCGCCATTGGACTTGGTTTGCCGGCGGTATTTGTCCGCGAACTGATCCGACCAGCCCCCCGGGAAGGGTTGATTCCGTCAGTCACGGCCACCACCAGTGGAGTGATCGCGGTGGCCGCCTTCGGGCTGTGGGTCGCGGCGGCCAGCCTTGAGCATTTCCTGGATCTGGCCACCATTGCGGGCACCGGCATTACCGCCGCCGGTCTGGCCTTGGCCCTGAGCCGATTCATTCCCAGCCAGCGTTGGCTCTCAGAGTTGAGCGCCCTGGCCTGCCCAATCCTGGCCTTCATCGCCGGCACCGGCATGTCCTTCGTGGTGGCTATCCCGTGGTGGGCGGGGGCGGCTGTAGCGGCCATCAGCGCGGTGGCCCCAGCCGGCATTTGGCTGGTTTCCAGCGGCAGCGGTGTCTTCAACGCCCGGCCTCATCTGGCCGATGCCGCGCTGGTCACCTTGCCATTGGCAGTGGCGGCGGTCCCAGTTTGGGCCGCGGCCTTGATGCGCTGATGGCTTGGCGCCAGCCGCTTTGACTAGCCTGGTGGCATGGCGGAAAACCTGCAAGCGGCCCAGATGGCCGTAGTCACCGTTTTGGTGGTGGGTTGCTTTGCGGTCGAGTTGTGGGCGGTGATCTCCGGAGCCTTGGCTCCGGCCCGCGCCTATGTGGCAGCCGGCAGAATGCCCAAACCGGCCTGGATGGCATTGCTGATTGCCGCGACAGCGGTCGGCTTCGCCTCGCTTCCACCCGGTTACCTGCTGTTGCGGTGGGGATGGATCCCGCCGATGATCGCTGTGACAGTGGCGCTGGTCTACTTGTTGATGGTTCGGCCGCAGGTCAAGCGGCCGCGGCGGCGCCGCGGGCCTAAATCACGGCCTCCCAGCTGGTAGCGAACCGGTCCGAACGGCTGGTCCCAAAGCAGCGCCCAGGTGGGCGAATTGCCGGTGAACCAGACCAGTCGAAGGCGCCGAGGTAGGCATCGGGGCGGTCCAAAGATTCAGACGCATCGGCGGACCGCGTTCGTTTGAGCCGGCGATGCGCCCAGAGCTGACGAAACGGTTACCATGGGCCCCAGATGGCCACCAGCGATGAACGGGGAATCAGATGAGAGCAGTCGTAGCCCGCGGGTTGGATGGGCGCTGCGAAGTGGCCGGCAAACAAGTCTCCGGCTTTCTGGGTGAAGGCCTGGTGGCATTGCTCGGCGTAACCCACGGCGACGGCGAGGATCAAGCCCAGAAGATGGCCCGCAAACTGGCCGAGCTCAAGCTGCTCCGGGGTGAGCGAAATGCCCTGGAAGCCACCGCTCCGGTCATGTTGATCAGCCAGTTCACCCTCTACGCGGACACTGCCAAAGGCCGCAAACCATCCTGGTCGAAAGCCGCCCCTGGGCCGGTGGCCGAACCGCTGGTGGAAAGGGTTGCTGAACTGCTGGAGGACCGCGGCCTGGTGGTGGCAAGAGGCGAATTCGGGGCAGACATGCAGATCACATTCACCAACGATGGCCCCGTCACCTTGGTCATAGACACCTGATGAACAGCACTTATTTCCAGGGCTGAATTACGGTTGTTTTACCGCACCAGGATTTGTCTGGGCCGGTCCAATGGTCCTGAATTCTGGCACCAAATTGGGCGGCGGCCGCCCAAACGAGCACGTTTTGCCTGGTAAGCGAACGTCCGCGCGGCATCGACCGCCAACCAATGGCGCCCAAGCGGGGCCCTGGCACCCCGGCAAAAGCCCGTCTAGCATCGAATTCAGCAGCGCTTGACAGGTGGAAACCGCGGTGCCGGACCGGGCTAAGCCGGCCGCCTGCGGAGTCACCGGCCAGACCTGCTGGCAGGCGGAACAGACAGGGCAAACACCCTGACACATGGGCGGCTGGCGGCCGCGGGGCTGAAACGAACCAAAGGCGAGAATCATGACCAAACACCTCAGACGGGACGGAGTCCACGATGACAGTGGCTTCTCCCTGGTCGAGTTGTTGATCGTGGTCATCATTATGGGTCTACTGGCGGCCATCGCCATTCCGCTCTTCGTCCACCAAACCAAGCGTGCCGAAGACTCCAAGGCTTTCTCCGACGTTGAACTGCTGGCCCACGAGATCAACAGCTGGTACGTCAACGAGGAAGACGACCCGGTGATCACGGTTCTCGGAACAGACCCAAGCCGGATGTACCACATCGCCGCCACCACGGTGACGGCCCCTGGCACCGAAGACACTGCCGTCGGCCCAGCATCGCCTGGCGTTGATGCCCCCGTGCTGGTGGCCAACTCGAAATCGGATTGGTGTGTCTCTGTGACCAACCCTCGCGGCCGGTTCGGCAGTTGGAGGGCCGGCGCCACCTTTACCGTCGGCCCAGGGACTTGCTCGTAACGCCGTCCGCCACTTGACCTACTGCCCTGGACCGACCCGCCGAACCAGCCCCAAGCCGTATGCTGACAGCTAACCGATGGCCTGGGAACGAGAGATTGACGTCTTCCGGGGAATGTTTGTCCGCCGGCAGGTGTTGATCCGCTCAGAAGACCGGTCCTGGGTTCCAGCGCCAAGGCGGACAGTTTTGTCTGCGCCTTTAGCGAACAGGCGCCCATAAGGCCGATTCGACAGTTAAAGTCGATTTGGATGGGGGATAGTGTCTGCCGCGGGACGGCCGAGGCGACGCTCGATCCCTACGTGAAGGAGGAGCATGTTTGAGCGATTTACCGACCGCGCACGGCGCGTGATTGTCCTGGCCCAAGAAGAGGCCCGGCTGCTCAACCACAACTACCTGGGAACAGAGCACATCCTGTTGGGCCTGATCCACGAAGGCGAAGGCGTAGCCGCCAAGGCCCTGGAGGCCATCGGCATGTCGCTGGAAGGCGTCCGCGCCCAAGTCCAAGAGATCGTTGGCGAAGGCCAGCAGGCACCAACCGGCAGCCACATTCCGTTTACTCCCAGGGCTAAGCGGGTCCTGGAGCTGACGCTGCGTGAGGCGCTGCAACTGGGCCACAACTACATTGGCACCGAACACATCCTGTTGGGCCTGATCAGAGAAGGCGAAGGCGTGGCCGCTCGCGTCCTGATCAAACTGGGTGCCGATCTGGGCCGCCTGCGCCAGCAAGTCATTGAGATGCTCCAGGTCTACCAAGGCAAAGAGCAGATGGCCGGCACCGCGCCAACTGACTCCACACCAGCCGGCTCCGCCGTGCTGGACCAGTTTGGTTTGAACCTGACCCAAGCGGCCCGCGAAGGCAAACTTGACCCGGTGATTGGCCGGTCGCAAGAAATTGAGCGGGTCATGCAGGTACTGTCCCGGCGCACCAAGAACAACCCGGTGTTGATTGGCGAACCAGGTGTTGGCAAGACCGCCATTGTTGAGGGCCTGGCCCAGGATATAGTCCGTGGCGACGTGCCCGAAACACTCAAAGACAAACAGCTCTACACCTTGGATTTGGGTTCGCTGGTGGCCGGTTCCCGTTACCGTGGCGATTTTGAAGAGCGGCTCAAGAAAGTCCTCAAAGAAATCCGCACCCGCGGTGACATTATTCTGTTCATTGACGAAATCCATACCCTGGTGGGGGCGGGTGCCGCCGAAGGCGCAATTGACGCTGCCTCTATTCTGAAGCCGATGCTGGCGCGTGGCGAACTGCAAACAGTTGGCGCCACCACCTTGGATGAATACCGCAAGTACGTTGAAAAGGATCCGGCTTTGGAGCGTCGCTTCCAGCCGATCCAGGTTCAGCAGCCGTCTGTGGCTCACACCATTGACATCCTGCGCGGCCTACGCGACCGGTATGAATCCCACCACCGGGTGTCCATCACCGATTCGGCTCTGGTGGCCGCCGCCCAGTTGGCCGACCGCTACGTCAACGACCGCTACCTCCCGGACAAGGCCATCGACTTGATCGACGAAGCCGGCGCTCGCTTGCGGATCCGCCGCATGACAGCTCCGCCAGAGTTGCGGGAAATGGATGAGCAGATTGCCGAGACCCGCAAGGAGAAGGAAGCGGCTATCGACAACCAGGACTTCGAACGGGCCGCCTCGCTGCGGGACGATGAGCGCAAGCTGACCGAAGCCCGCGCCGAGCGCGAAAAGGCCTGGCGAGCAGGCGATTTGGACACTGTCTCCGAAGTGGACGAAGAGCTGATCGCTGAAGTGTTGGCCATGTCCACCGGCATCCCGGTGATCAAGCTGACCGAAGAAGAATCCGGACGCCTGCTGCGCATGGAGAGCGAACTGCACAAGCGCGTGGTTGGTCAAGACGAGGCCATCAAGGCCCTGTCTCAGGCCATCCGGCGGACCCGGGCGGGCCTGAAGGACCCGAAGCGTCCCGGCGGTTCGTTCATCTTTGCCGGGCCGACCGGCGTGGGCAAGACCGAGCTGGCCAAGGC
>JAIRTF010000100.1 GCA_031255075.1 Bifidobacteriaceae bacterium
GGTTGAGCTGGACGGCCTGGACGGATCGGTTCAGCGCGATCTGCTGCTGGTCAAAGTGGGGGCAGACGCGACCACCCGAAGCCAGGTGACCGGCATCGCCGACCTGTTCAGAGCCCACATAGTTGACGTGGCGGCAGACACTTTAGTGATTGAAGCCACAGGAACTGATTCGAAGCTGTCAGCTTTGCTGACGCTGCTGGAACCATTCGGCATCCGCGAACTGGTCAAGTCCGGCACCGTTGGCATAGGCCGCGGCAGCAAGTCGATTACCGACCGCGCGCGCGAGCGCGCCGCCAAGTAAGCCCAGTAAGTTTAGAAGAACACCAAATCAAACAAGGAGCATCCCAGTGGCAGAGCTTTTCTATGACCAAGACGCCGATCTATCGGTAATCCAATCCCGCAAGGTGGCCATCATTGGCTACGGTTCCCAGGGCCACGCCCACGCCCTGAACCTTCGCGATTCGGGTGTGGACGTCCGGGTGGGCCTGAGTGAGGGATCGTCTTCCCGCGCCAAGGCTGAAGACCAAGGATTGACTGTGGGCACTCCAGCGGAAGTCTCCGCCTGGGCCGATGTCGTCATGATGCTGGTCCCAGACCAGGTGGCCCGCAAGGTTTACGCCGAATCCGTGGCGCCTAACCTTCAGCCTGGCAACGCTCTGTTCTTTGCCCACGGGTTCAACATCCGCTTCGGCTACATTGCCGCTCCGAGTGGTGTTGACGTGGCCATGGTGGCCCCCAAAGGACCAGGTCACCTGGTCCGCCGCGAGTTCCAGGACGGCCGTGGAGTGCCGGTGCTGGTGGCCGTCGAAGTAGACGCCACCGGCAACGCTTGGGCGCTGGCCCTGTCCTATGCCAAGGCTCTTGGCGGGTTGCGGGCGGCTGGTATCAAGACCACCTTCACCGAGGAAACCGAAACCGATCTGTTCGGTGAGCAGACCGTCTTGTGCGGCGGCGTCTCGCATTTGATCCAAGCCGGCTTTGAGGTCTTGACCGAAGCTGGTTACCAGCCGGAGGTGGCCTATTTCGAGGTGCTGCATGAGCTGAAGCTGATCGTGGACCTGATCTATGAAGGCGGCATCGCCAAACAACGGTGGTCCGTTTCAGACACCGCCGAATACGGCGACTATGTTTCTGGTCCCAAGATCATTGACGCAGCCACCAAGCAGCGGATGAAGGCTGTCCTTGGCGAAATCTGCGACGGATCCTTCGCCGCTCGTTTCATTGGCGACCAAGACGCCGGCAGCCCCGAGTTCAAAGCGCTGCGCGCCAAAGAAGAGACCCACCCAATTGAGGGCGTCGGCCGGGAACTGCGCAAACTGTTCGCCTGGGTCACCCCGGCGGACTCTGACTACGTTGAGGGAACTGCGGCTCGATGACCGAATCTGACCTGGACCTAGCCGTTATCCCAGGTGATGGGATTGGCCATGAAGTGGTCCCTGAGGCGTTGCGAGCGCTGAATGCGGCCCTGGCCGGTACGCCGGTGCGCGTGCGCACTACTACCTACAACTTGGGAGCTCAGCGCTGGCACGCCACCGGCGAAACCCTGACCGATGAGGAAATGGCGAAGATCGCCACCCACCAAGCCATCCTGCTGGGCGCGGTGGGGGATCCCAGTGTGCCGTCTGGGATTCTGGAACGCGGTCTGCTGTTGAAGCTGCGCTTCGCCTTCGACCAATTTGTCAACCTGCGGCCGGCCAAACTGTTCCAAGGGGTTGATTCGCCTTTGGCGGAGGCCGGGCCAGTTGACTTCATGGTGGTCCGGGAAGGTACCGAGGGGCCCTATGTGGGCAACGGCGGTGTGATTCGCGCCGGCACGCCTCAGGAGATCGCCACCGAAGTGTCTGTCAACACCGCCTTCGGTGCCGAACGGACCATCCGTTACGCCTTTGACCTGGCCGCCTCGCGGCCTCGTCAGAAGCTGACCCTGGTCCACAAACACAATGTGCTGGTCCACGCCGGCAAACTGTGGCAGCGCCTGGTGGACCAAGTGGCGGCCGAATACCCGCAAGTGGCGGTTGATTACCTCCATGTCGATGCGGCCACCATCTTCATGGTCAACGACCCGTCCCGGTTTGACGTGATTGTGACGGACAACCTGTTCGGTGACATCCTGACCGACCTGGCTGGTGCGGTGGTCGGCGGGATTGGCCTGGCGGCATCGGGCAATATCAACCCGACCGGCGCCTTCCCATCCATGTTTGAACCGGTCCACGGCTCGGCACCGGACATTGCCGGGCAAGGCAAAGCCGATCCGACGGCCGCCGTCCTATCTGCTGCGCTGATGCTGCGCCACCTCGGTTTGGCTGAAGCCGCCGGGCGGATCGAACAGGCCGTCGAAGCCGACCTGGCCGCCCGCGGTACCACCGCCCGGACCACCAGCCAGGTGGGCGATTCGTTGGTGGCGCTGATCGAATCAGGCGGCACCGATCCACAACTAGGGAGACATTGATGAGCCAGTTCACACTGGAACCACACCCCAATCCGGTCAGCCCCGAGGCCCGAGCGGCCCTGGTTGAAGCCCCCAGCTTCGGCACCGTGTTCACCGACCACATGGCCCGGATCAATTGGTCGGCCGGAGGCGCCGGCTGGCATTCCCACCGGATCACACCATACGGTCCGCTGCAATTGGATCCAGCTGCGGCCGTGCTGCACTACGCCCAAGAAATCTTTGAGGGGTTGAAGGCTTACCGCTGGGCCGATGGGTCCATTCGGACCTTCCGCCCGGCCGCCAACGCCGAACGGTTTGCCCGTTCAGCCAGGCGCCTGGCCTTGCCGGAGCTGCCACCGGAAGATTTCATCGACGCGCTGCACGCCCTGGTGGAAGTGGACCAGGCTTGGGTGCCGTCCAAGCCGGGCACCTCGCTGTACCTGCGGCCGTTCATGTTCGCCGCCGAACCGTTCATTGGCGTGCGCGCCGCACACGAGGTGTTTTTCCTGGTCATCGCCTCGCCCGTGGGCGCCTATTTCAAAGGCGGCGTGGCACCGGTGTCAATCTGGGTGGACCAGACCTATCACCGGGCTGGTCCCGGTGGCACCGGGGCGGCCAAGTGCGGGGGTAATTACGCGGCATCGTTGGTGTCACAGGAAGAGGCCTACAGCCATGGCTGCGAACAGGTGCTGTTCTTGGACGCCGCCACCTCCACCACCCTGGAAGAACTGGGCGGCATGAACGTGGCGGCCGTCATGGCGGACGGTTCGGTTGTCACACCACCGACTTCCGGCACCATCCTGGAGGGCGTCACCCGGTCTTCGTTGGTGCAGTTGATCCGCGACCGCGGCCGCGAGGTGGCCGAACGGCCCATCGAACTGGCCGGCCTGTTGGAGGCCATCAAGATGGGTCAAGTGGTGGAGGTCTTCGCCTGCGGCACGGCGGCGGTGGTGACGCCGGTCGGTCGCCTGGCCGGCACCGATTTCGATGTCACCGTGGCCGATGGCGCGCCCGGCGCCCTGACGTTGTCCCTCTACGAGGAGTTGACCGGCATCCAGTACGGCCTGCGCGAAGACAAACACGGCTGGACCCACCGCCTACTCTGATGGCCGGTTCGAAACGTCCGGTTCGCCGCCGCGATAGGGCGCGGGAACACCCGTATAGGGTTTTATGTTGAGCGGTGCCCAGCCGCAAGGAACGTTGTCCAGGAGGTGGCCCAATGCCACAGCAGCATGATCCGTACTCTTCAGACCCCTACCCCTACCCCTACGCCTACCCCGCCGCGCCGCCCGAGATCCCCCTGGTGGCGGCGCCGCAGAACGGCATGGGCGTGGCAGCGTTGGTGCTTGGGATTATCGGGGTCCTTGGTGTTGGCATCTGCGCGGTTCTAGCGATCATCTTCGGTGGCCTGGGCATGCGCAAAGCCAACAAAGGGCTCGCTTCGAACCGCAACCAGTCTCAGGCGGGCATGATCATGGGGATCATTGGCGTGGGATTCTGGGTTTTCATCTTATGGATCTTCTTTATCACGATGGAGGGTCCCTTGTAGCCCTGCCGATCTGCGCTACTGCCGATCCGCCCAATGACTGACCTGCCCGGAAAACCTAGGACGCTTGCGCGCCCACTAGCCTCGCGGGTGGCTAATGCCGATACTGTTTGGTCTGAACTCATTGGCCCTAAGGCCAGGCGGAGAACCGAGCAAGGAGGCAGCGGAATGTCACAGACACCAGATCCCTATTCACAGGGACCTCACTCACAATATCCAGCGGCGCCCTATGATCCGGAAGGATCAGGGAGCCAGCAATACCCGCCAGCA
>JAIRTF010000121.1 GCA_031255075.1 Bifidobacteriaceae bacterium
TGCAAGGAGCTGGAGAAACTCAAAGCCGCCGCGCTGGCCCACAACTAGACCGGCGGGACCAGGGACTGAAGGGATCTGTCTAGTTCAAGCGGAAGGATCTGCCTAGTTCAAGCGAACGGATCTGTCTAGTACAAAGAACCGAATCTGCCTAGTTGGCCGCCTGACCTAGCGCTTTACTGGAGCGTCAACCGGGCCTTGATTGGCGCGGCATCGACCGGCCAAGGGGATGCGGGGAGCACGGTGTGGCGGTGATTCCGTTGGCGCTGTTGGGGGCCTGAAGTTTGAGTCGGGGGTTGGGCGGTTCGCGGTGTTCAGGGTACGGTAGGGTAGGACCAACGTCCACCCAAACACCTCACGAGGGCTGATGCCCAGGTCGGTGCCGACCTGACCCACAGGAGTTGTGAATATGACCTTCCAGACCCTGTCCTCAGTCACGCTGCTCGCCTCTCATCCAGAGGCCGCAGGTGACGCCGCGGATACCGCCACAAGCCTTTCAGGCAGCTCACTCGCCATAGCCGGCGTGGTCGCGTTAGTCGCGATCTTGTCGCTGGCCATAGCCGGTGCGCTGAGGGCCAAAGTCCTGGCCGCCGCCAAGGGCAGCCCCAAGATGCAAGAGATCGCCGAAGCAGTCCAACAAGGCGCCACCGCCTACCTCAAACGCCAGTTCCGAACCCTGGGCGGGTTTGTGATCATTGTCATGGCATTGCTGGCGTTGCTCCCAGGCACCCCAGCGGTCAGGACCGGGCGAGCGGTGTCCTTCCTAGTGGGCGCCGCCTTCTCAGCGGCCATTGGCTACCTGGGCATGTGGCTGGCCACCCGCGCCAACTTGCGGGTCGCCGCGGCCGCCGCGGCCGATGCCGAAAACGGCCGCGAAATCGGAGCCTCCATCGCTTTCAAGACCGGCGGCGTGGTTGGCATGACCACAGTGGGACTGGGGCTGCTGGGCGCTTCCGTGGTGGTGATCATCTTCCGCAATGACGCACCGGCTGTGCTGGAAGGCTTCGGCTTTGGTGCCGCCCTGCTGGCCATGTTCATGCGCGTAGGCGGCGGCATCTTCACCAAGGCTGCAGACGTGGGCGCGGACCTGGTTGGCAAAGTGGAACAAGGCATCCCCGAAGATGACCCCCGCAACGCTGCCACCATTGCTGACAACGTGGGCGATAACGTAGGCGACTGCGCCGGTATGGCCGCCGACTTGTTCGAGTCTTATGCGGTGACGCTGGTAGCTTCTCTGATCCTGGGCAAGGCCGCATTTGGTGAACACGGATTGATCTTCCCGCTGATAGTGCCGGCCATTGGAGCTGTCACTGCGGCTATTGGGGTGTTCATCACCCGGGTACGCAAGGGCGAATCCGGCCTGCGAGCCATCTACCGCGGCTTCTACCTATCAGCGCTGATCGCCGCAGTACTAACAGCCGCCGCCACCTACATCTACCTACCTGGTTCCTATGCGGACTTTGGCAACGAGGCCCTGAAAGATCTCGGAACTGCCGACCCGCGGCCGGCCGTGGTGGGCGCCGTGGCCATCGGCATTGTGCTGGCTGGTTTGATCTTGTGGATCACCGGTTACTTCACGGGCACCGAATCGCGTCCAACCAAACATGTCGCCAAGACCACCACCACCGGCCCAGCCACCGTGGTGTTGGCCGGTATAGCCGTAGGCCTGGAATCCGCCGTCTACACCGCCGGCACCATTGCCGCCGCCTTGTGCGGATTGTTCCTGCTGTCCGGCGGCAACATGACCATGGCACTGTTCCTGGTGGCGCTGGCCGGTTGCGGCCTGTTGACCACAGTCGGAGTGATCGTGGCCATGGACACCTTCGGGCCGGTTTCCGACAACGCCCAAGGCATCGCCGAAATGTCTGGCGAGGTTGGCCCAGAGGCGGCCGCCGCGCTGACCGATCTGGATGCCGTTGGCAACACCACCAAAGCCATCACCAAAGGCATCGCCATCGCCACCGCTGTGTTGGCCGCCACCGCCCTGTTTGGCTCCTACAACGACGCGGTTCAGAGCGCTGTACGTGAACTCGGCGCCAAACTGGCCCAAGGCGGCTTCCTCGACTCGATGGGCGAATACCAAATCATCCAACCCGTCACCCTGGTAGGCGTGATCCTGGGCGCAGCCGTCGTATTCATGTTCTCCGGGTTGGCGGTCGATGCCGTGACCAGGGCCGCCAGCGCCATCGTCCTGGTGGTGCGGCGCCAGTTCCGTAACGAACCGCGCATCATGACCGGTGAGGTCAAGCCGGACTACTCCGAAGTGGTGGACATTTGCACCCGTGATTCGTTGCGGGAACTGGTTGCACCTGGACTGTTGGCGGCCTTCTCACCGGTGGCCGTAGGCCTGGGCCTGGGCGTGGGCCCGCTGGCCGGGTTCCTTGGCGGGGCCATCACCACCGGTCTGCTGATGGCCGTGTTCTTGGCCAACTCCGGCGGTGCTTGGGACAACGCCAAGAAGCTGATCGAAGACGGCCACCACGGCGGCAAGAACTCAGACTCCCATGCGGCGGCGGTTATTGGTGACACGGTGGGCGACCCGTTCAAGGACACCGCCGGGCCGGCCATCAACCCGCTTATCAAGGTAATGAACCTGGTCAGCGTGCTGATAGCGCCACTGGTGGTGAACATGTCGCTGCACGAGGATTCAAACCACGCGCTGCGGATCGGCTGCGCTTGCCTGGCCGGCCTGGTGGCCGTTGGCCCAGTGATTTGGGCGCGGCTGCGGGCTTCGCGGATTGACCGGCTGGCCAAACGCGAAGAACTCGAAAAGGCCCTGGCCTAAGCCCTTCGCTGCCGCGGCATCCCGCCTGGGCTGACGCCCAGGCGGCCATCCGCTAGTTGGAGTTCGGTCAGTTACGGCCGGGCATGATGTTGGCGATGGCTTGCGCCACCCGCGGCAGAGTGATGGTCTGCAGCACAATCCGGCCCGGTCCCTTGACCACAGTGTTGGAGAAGCCTTCGCCACCCAGCAGCTTGTTCTTCAGGCCGGAGACAGCCCGGATGTCCATGGAACAGCTGGCATCCATCATGACCAGGTTGCCATTGTCCACCAGGATCTCTTCGCCGGCTTGCAGGGTCTTGGACACGGCGGAGCCATCCACCTCAATGAACACCGTGCCCTGGCCGCTGAACTGCTGCATGACGAACCCTTCACCGCCGAAGAACCCGGCCGCCAGCTTCCTTTGGAAGAAGACAGAGAATTGCACACCCAACTCCGAAGCCAAGAAGGCTGATTTCTGGGCGATGATCGGCATCTGCGGAGTCACCTGCACAGGCCAGATGGAACCTACGAAGGTTGAACCGAAAGCGATGTAGCCGGGGCCACCCTCCGGCCAGTAGGTGTTCTGGAAGATGGATTCGCGGCTGATGGCCCGGCCCAAGGCCGCTCCCATGCCGCCGCTGGCTTCCGTTTTCATCTGCATGTTGGGGCTCATCCAAACCATGGAGCCCTTCTCGGTCCGCATCCCTTCACCGGGCTGGAGGTAGCACTCCACAACCGGCATGGGCTCACCCAGAATCTGATGTTGCATGGCAATTACTCCTTTGATGGGGTACTAGTGCATCAAAGGTATACCGCCGCCCCGGCTCAGATCGGAATCCCGGACGCAGAGGCGGCCACCAAGTGCGGCCAGCGCTGGAGCTAGGCCTCCCCGACCGGTGTTTCTGGCAACTCATCAGCGGAGTTGGGAACCGTGGCGGTGATGACGGAGCCGTCGGCTCGTTTGGTGCCGGCGATGTCCCGGGCCGTCGGCGCTCCCAGCAACCGTGGTCCCTGATCCTCCAACCGCACCACCACTGTCTTTGCCCGCACCGGCACCTTCTGGCCACGAACCCACACATCCACACCTGGGCCGTCCTTGACGGTCAACTCCAACCGGTCTTGGAACAGGGCCACAGCCAATTGCGATTCATCCAACTGGATCTGGAACTTCATCCCGTCCCACAGCTCCGGCAGCCGCGGGTCAAATGAGAACCGGCCATTGGCGTCCCTGAACCCGGCGAAGCCGTAGACCAGCACCGACCAAGCGCCACCGGCGGAGGCCACGTGGACGCCGTCCGAGGCGTTAGAATGCAGGTTGCCCAGGTCCACATAGAGCGCCGCGCAGAAGTATTTCTGGGCCAGTTCCTGGTAGCCCACATCGGCCGCCATGATGGCCTGGGCCACGGCGCTGAGCGAAGAATCGCCGGTGGTGATCGGGTCGTAGTAGTCAAAGTCCGCCAGTTTCTCAGCGGCTGTGAACTCTTCTGGGCAGAGGAACTGGGCCAACACTACATCGGCCTGTTT
The DNA here is from genome assembly GCA_031255075.1 of Bifidobacteriaceae bacterium. Taxonomy (GTDB): domain Bacteria; phylum Actinomycetota; class Actinomycetes; order Actinomycetales; family WQXJ01; genus JAIRTF01. The sequence goes on from JAIRTF010000121.1 coordinate 4,286, forward strand.
CAGCACCTGGAAGCGGTAAATCACCAGCGGGTGGTAGTACAGCAGCAGCGGCCGCTTGTCTTGGGGGGTTTCATCCAGGTCCCACAGTTCCTTCTCCAGGAACTGGTCGTCTTGAGGGTGGATACCCATCGACGAATCGAACGGGATGTGCATCGAGTCAGCCGCCTGCAGCCAGTCCGCCCGCTCATTCGGTTTCAACCCCAGCCGGGCCTGAATCTGCTCAAAGGCCAGCGGGTCGGAATGCTCAATCAGGTCCAGCGCCCGGGCCGCCGCCCGCAGGTTGAAGCGGGCCATCACGTTGGTGAAGAGGTTGTCATTGACCACGGTGGTGTATTCATCTGGGCCGGTCACGCCATGGATGTGGAACTCGGCCGGGCCGCCGCCACCATCTGCTCGCATGAATCCCAGTCCGTTCCACATGCGGGCCGTTTCCACCAGGATGTCGATCGCTTCCCGGGTCAGGAAGTCGACATCCTTGGTGGCCTGCAGGTACTGCATCAACGCATAGGCAATGTCCGCGTCGATGTGATACTGAGCGGTGCCGGCAGCATAGAAGGCAGAGGCTTCCTCGCCGTTGATGGTGCGCCAGGCGTATAGGGCGCCAACCTCAGACAATTCGAGGGCCCGGCGGCGCGCGGCATCGAGCATGGTGTACCGGTAGCGCAACGCGTTACGGGCCCAAATCGGCGTGGTGTACGTCAGGAACGGCACCACGTAGATTTCCGAATCCCAGAAGTGGTGCCCTGAATAGCCGGAGCCGCTGACCCCCTTGGCCGGAATGCCGGCCCCTTCGGACCTGGCCGAAGCTTGCAGCACCTGGAACAGATTCCAACGGACCGCCTGCTGGGTGGCGCCCTGGCCCAACACTTCCACGTCGGAGCGGGCCCAGAACTGATCAAGGTAGAGACGTTGGTCTTGTTGAAGCGCCTTGGCGCCGTGGGCCGAAGCCCGGTCCAAGGTCAGTTGGCAGCGCCGTTCCAACTCTGCGTTGGGCACCCCGCGCGATGAATGGTAGGCCACCAGTTTGGTCAGTTTGACCGGCACCCCGGCCCGGGCTTGGACCGTGAACAAGGTTTCCGTCAAATCCGGGGTGACCCGGTCGGAACGGGTGAAGGCGTTATCGGTTTCCAGCAGGTGTTCAGCCCCGACGGTCACCGTCATACCTGAATTGGCGCACCGGTAACCCAAGAAGCTGCGCCCCTGGGCTGGGTCTTCCTCAGCCAGCTCCGCTTCCAAGACCCGGTCTGGGAAGGTTTCGGTCTTGCGCGGATCCCAAGTCGGGTTGCCGGCATCCGGCCCGGACACGTGATACTCATCTTCACCGTCTTGCCGGTTGATGACCTGCGAAGATAGCGTCAGCGGCGCGTCGCGGTCCAAGACCACCTCATAGGTCATCAGCGCCAGGTGCCGTTCGGTCAGGGAGGCCATCCGGGTTGAAACAATGTGCGCCCGGTTGCCGGAGGGGGTCCGCCAGATCAGTTCTCGCCGCAGTTCGCCGCCCCTGAAATCCAACACCCGCTCATAACGTTCCAGGTCAGCCACGGATAGCAGGAGCGGTTCGTCGTCGACATACAGTCGGATCACCTTCGGGTCCGGCACGTTGACCATGGTTTGACCCACGGTGGCGAACCCGTAGGCCTCTTCGGCGTGGCGGATGCGGAACGTCTCATGGAAGCCGTTGATGTAGGTGCCATGTTCGTAGGCGACCCGGCCTTCTTCCGGGTTGCCGCGCATGCCCAGGTAGCCGTTGCCGGTAGCGAACAGTGTTTCGGTGACACCCAGATCGTTTTGGCGGGGCGAAACCTCGCGCAGAGCCCAGGGGTCAGCCGGGAACCGGGTTCTGTCAATTGCGCCGCCGGCCGCTTCCCGCATCGGGTCATGTCCCGTCTGCCCAGTCATGGTGTTCCTTCCGTCCTAGTCCCGTCCGGTATGGCACCGGAGGCCATGCCACGGCCAGGCCGCGCAAGGTCCCCAGCTACTATCCTCAAACTTTCCGCCTTCTGGGGTGAAAAAGGGCCCGATTCGGGTCACAAACTCGTACACTTCTGACAGTTTCGGTCACAATTTCGTAACGAATCCGCATCTGCGCCTGGCCGTGCCGCCCGCTACGCTGAAATCACCATGCCAGCTACGCAAACTAACACGTCCCCTGCCCGCCGCAAACCGTCCGCCCGCAAACGCCTGATTCGAACTATCGGCTGGTTGGGTTTTGTTGGAGGCGGTCTGCTGACCCCCAGGTTGGCGGCCCGTTCGGCGGCTCGCTTGTGGTGCAAGCTGCCGGCCAACGCGGGGCGCCGCAAGGACAACCGCCCCTGGCCTGGCGCACTACAGCAGGTTGACCTTGGGTTGAAAGCACCGCTGGCAGTTGAGACATGGGAGCCTTTCTCCGCCCCCTTGGCCGATGCCGCCGGAGGGACCTCCGAAGCAGCCTCCAGTAGCGCCCAAGATGCCGCCGCCCACTCCCCGGCTGACCAGACGGCCGGCGAAACGGCAGGTCAGGGCGCGGCATCGGACACCAGGACGGTGTTGCTGGTGCACGGCTGGGGCGGTTGGCGCGGCCAGGTCGCGGCCTTTGTCAAGCCGTTGACGGCGGCTGGCTTCCGGGTGGTGGCGATTGACAGCCTGTCGCACGGAGATTCTGGACCGGGCCGGCACGGGCCGAAGTATTCCAGCGGCGGCGAACTGATGCGGTCCCTCGAAGCTTGGGTGGCACAGAACGGCAACCCCTACGGGGTGATTGCCCATTCCTTGGGCTGCGCGGCTACCTGCCGCATGCTGTTACGGGGAACACTGCAGGCTGAGCGCCTGGTTCTGGTTTCACCCAGCCCGGATATGCGGAAAATGGCGCGGCGGTTCGCCAAAAGCCTCGGCTTCAAGGAGCGGGCCACCCGGCTGATGAATGAGGAAATGGAAAAGCGAGCCCAAGGCAGCTTGGCTGATTTCGACATTGGAGACATGGGCGCAACTGGCCAACTGGGCGCCGCGCTGGTGATTCATGACTCGGTCGACAAGGAATCTCCCTATGCCGTCTCTGAGGACATAGCCGCCCGCTGGGAAGGTGCTCGGCTGGTCACCACTCAGGGCTTGGGCCACCACCGCATCCTCATAGACCCGGCAGTTGTGGAACTGGCCGGCGCCTATATGGCCGGTGATGACCAGGCCAGCTTGTAGCGAGCGCCAACCCGACAGCGTCCCAGGTGTTCATTTGGACCACCGGCCGGCGCCATAGGCGCGGCGAGCGATAGCATGACCGCACCGGTCTGGCCGGCCAACTGTTTCTGACGGAACACTGGTGCTGGTCAGCCAACCCGGTTCAGGGGCCGGCCTACCTTCACGCGATCGGTACGGGCTCACAGACCAGCGGTTTCACGGTTTCAAGACGAGGAGGAACAGATGAGTCGGAGCGTGCTGTTCATCGGTGGAACGGGCACCATCAGTTGGTGGTGCGTTCGCGCCGCCTTGGAGGCCGGTTGGCATGTCGCCGCCCTGACCAGGGGTCGGTCGCAGATCAGACCCCTACCGGATGAGGTCGAAGCCATCCAGGCAGACGTCGCGGACGATGCCGCCTTCGCCGCCGCCCTGCAGGGGCAGCATTTCGACGTGGTGGCTGACTTTCTCAGTTTTGATGTGGACCGGTTGCGGCGCAACGTCTCGGTAGTGGGGCCGAACACCAGCCAGTATGTGTTCATCTCTTCGGCCTCTGCCTACCAGAAACCGGTCCGGATGCTGCCCATCACCGAATCAACCCCGCTGGTCAACCCGTACTGGGAGTATTCGCGCAAGAAGATTGCCTGTGAGGACTATCTGATGGGCTTGGTGCGGTCTGGGGAGCTGGACGCCACCATTGTGCGGCCATCCCACACCTATGACGCCGCCGCCTCGGTCAGCTTGGGCGGCTGGACCGATGTGGCCCGCATGAGGGCCGGCAAGCCAGTCGTGGTACATGGCGATGGCACATCGTTGTGGACCTTGACGCATTCGTCTGACTTTGCGACCGCCTTTGTGCCACTGCTGGGCAGCCCCCACGCGGTAGGCCAGGCCTTCCATATCACCAGTGATGAAGTTCTACCGTGGGATTTGATCTACGCCGAGTTGGCCGCCGCGGCCGGTGTGCCAAATGCACCGCTGGTCCACGTCGCCTCAGAGACGATTGGCCGTCTGGCGCCCAAGTGGCATGACGGGTTGGTGGGAGACAAAGCACACTCAGTGGTCTTTGACAACCGCAAGGTCCGGGCGGTCGCGCCGCGCTTCGTTCAGCGCATCGCCTGGGCCACTGGTGTCAGGCAGTATGTTGACTTCCACGATTCGCATCCTGACTACGCCGCTGTGTCAGCCGAAGACGATGCCCTGTTCGATCAGTTGGTGAAACTGGCGGCCGGCTAACCGGCCCGGCCTCTGCTCCTGGCGCCGCCCTGTGCGGCCGCCCGTGACCCAACGAGGGTGTCCACCTGGTGGACATATGGGGCGGCATCGTGCGCTACCTGGCTTCACAAACGGAAGGTTTGGGGGAGCTTAACTCTTGGGTCATCAGCCTTGGGGGTTGCGGCTGCCCTGCGCTGGAAAAACCTAGTCCAGACCCCCCAACTGGGACTTCATTATCCACAGAAGGCGTTTCCTGCGGATTTGCAGGCTTCAGGCGTTGTGGCTGGTAGAAGGGCTGTTCAGGGCACTCCACAGCGAGTATCCACAGGCGGCCACCGTTTATCCACAAGTTTTGCTGCGCGAAGACGCTGCCTGTGGGAAAGCCTGTGGAAGCACCATCCAGAATCCGGGACTAACGTCCCTTTTGTTCGCTTCGGCACCCAGTAGGCGCAACTGCCAACTTCCATTTCCCAAACGCGCAAGGCGACCGCCTCGCGCCAGCCAAGCGAGCCGGGTCAGGCGCTGCCAACCGAGACTCCAGCCGGACGGACATCCTGAAGCAACGGCGGCCCTCCCCGGCGGTCAAGATGTCCGTCTCGCACGAGGTGGTGGCAGCCGGAATCCGGTGGTGTGGCAGAGGGTGCAACACGGAATGGTGAGGGAGCTTAGAGAGGGCTGACGGATTTGGTTTGCTCTTGACGAAATGTTAGGGTCAGCAGGGAAAAGGCTATACCAGTTAGGGGGAACTACATATGCCTGCGACCGTGTTGACTTCAAGGGAAGCTGCGGACCTAGTCCAAGATGGGCAAACACTTGGTGTGCAAGGAATCATCTGCACATCCGTAGCGGAAGACCTGATCCAAGCGCTGGCCACGCGCCATGAAGAGACTGGCAGCCCAAACGGGATCAAGCTGTTCTACGAATCCGGCATTGGCGACAACTCCGAAGGCGGAATGAACGCCCTGGCCAGAGATGGACTGATCGGCGAATTGCACTGCGGGCACCTCGGAACCTCACCCGCCATGGCCGCACTGGTCAGCCAAAACGCCTTCCCGGCGTTCATTGTGCCCCAGGGCGTCAACGCCCAACTTGTCCGCGCCATCGCCGGCAACAAACCCGGTGTGATCACCACCGTTGGGCTGGGAACCTACGCCGACCCGCGGGTTGAGGCCTGCATGGGCAACCAAGCCGCCAAAGACTCCGGCAAACAGATCGTCGAGTTGATGGAACTGGACGGGCAAGAGTACCTGCGCTACCTGCCAAAGAAGATTGATGTCTGCTTCATCCGCGCCACCACCGCTGATGAAGCCGGCAACCTGTCGATTGAGAAGGAATCAATCCGCTTTGACCAGCTGGAAATGGCCACCGCCACCCACAACTCGGGCGGCATTGTGATTGCCCAGGTGGAACGGATTGTTCAACGCGGTTCCCTGCCGCCGCATTCGGTGGTGATCCCCGGCTTGCTGATCGACTACCTGGTAGTGGCCCATCCGGACAACCACCGCCAGTGCATCGCAGATGAGGACTACCACCCCGAATGGTCAGGTGAAGCCCGGATTCCGCTGTCCGCCTTCCAACCGGCGGACCTGACAGAACGCAAAGTCTGCGGCCGCCGAGCAGCGTTCTTGCTGGAGCAGGGGTACCACGTGAACCTCGGCATCGGCATTGCCGAATCGGTCTCCGACGTGGCCGCTGAAGAGGGCGTCTCCGACAAAATCTCAATGAGCATCGAAGCGGGCATCTACGGCGGCGTACCGCTGGGTGGCCTGCGGATCTGTTCGGCGCACAACCCTGAATGCATCATCAGTCACGTCGCCACCTTCGACATCTACGACGGCGGCGGCATTGACCTGGCAGTGCTGGGCGCGGCAGAGATCGATCAACTGGGCAACGTCAACGTGTCCAAGTTCAACGGCCGGGCAGTGGGCCCCGGCGGCTTCATCAACATCTCCCAGAGCACACCCAGAGTGGCCTTTGTGGGCCTGTTCACGGCCGGTGGCAACCGTTACCGGGTGGCGGACGGCAAGCTGGAGATCCTCCAGGAAGGCAAACACAAGAAGTTCAAGAACCAGGTAGAGCAGATCACCTTCAGCGGCGAATATGGCGCCCAAACCGGCAAAGAGGTTTGGTACATCACCGAACGAGCGGTGTTCAAACTGGTGCCCGGCGGGATTGAACTGATAGAGATCGCGCCTGGGGTTGACCTGCAAAAAGACATCCTCGACCAGATGGAGTTCGAGCCGCAGATTTCCCCGGATCTCAAAGAGATGGATCCGCGCATCTTCACTGACGCCGTGATGGGGCTGGAGCTTTGAGCGCCACCGAAACAGTTGTCATTACCGCTGCCGCGCGCACGCCGTTCGGCAAGTTTGGCGGGGCGCTGAAACCGTTGACAGCACCGCAGTTGGGTTCGCTGGCTATTGCCGAAGCGCTGGACCGGGCCGGGATTTCGCCAGACCAAGTTGATGAGGTGGTCATGGGGGAGGTGATCGCCGCTGGTCAAGGCCAAATCCCGGCCCGGCAGGCAGCCCTTGGCGCCGGCATCCCGGCCAGCTGCCCGGTGGTTTCGGTCAACAAGGTTTGCGGCTCAGCCCTGAAGGCCGTCACCTTGGCCACCCAAATCATCAAAGCTGGCGATGCCCAGGTGGTGGTGGCCGGTGGTATGGAATCAATGAGCAACGTGCCATACCTGTTGCCCGCCGCTCGCTGGGGTGCGCGGATGAACAACGCTCCGATGGTGGACGCGATGGTCTTGGACGGGCTGTGGTGTCCCCAAAATGACGTCCACATGGCGGTCATCGGCGGGGCTGTGGCCAGCGAATACGGGGTCACTCGCGAAATGCAGGACGCCTGGGCTCTGCGCAGCCAGCAGCGGTGGGCCCAAGCCGAAGCCGGCGGCGTGCACGATGCCGAACGGTTCGCCGTGGAGGTCCCGGCCGGTCGCGGAAAGACCACCTCCGTAGACCGGGATGAGGCGCCGCGGCCGGACACCACCGCTGAGGGGCTGGCCAAACTGGCGCCGCTGTTTGTCGAGGACGGCACCGTCACTGCCGGCAACGCACCGGGCACCAACGATGGGGCCGCCGCTGTGGTGTTGATGACGCGCAGCAAAGCCGAGCAGCTCGGCGCCCCAATCCTGGCCACCATCAGGGGTTATGCCCAAGTTTCGGATGAACCGCGGTACATCGCCACGGTGCCTGGTCTGGCTATCCAGGCCATCATGAACCTCCATGGGCTGGACTTGGATGACTTCGATCTGATCGAGATCAACGAGGCCTTCGCGGCGGTACCACTGGTTTCCTGTCTGAACGTGTTGGGCATGGAAGCGTCCGACATGGAACGCAAGGTCAACCCCAACGGCGGGGCGGTGGCGGTGGGTCACCCGATTGGCGCCACCGGCGCCAGAATTCTGATGTCTTTGGTGTTTGAGCTGCTCAGACAGAACAAACGGCACGGTGTGGCGGCCATCT
>JAIRTF010000231.1 GCA_031255075.1 Bifidobacteriaceae bacterium
GGCACCCGGATTCGGTCGTTGATTCGAGGTTCGCTGATGGTCTGCTCCTTCACTCGCTTTGGTTTGCGCGATGCGTTGTTGGTCTTGGCGCGCACGGAGGCAGACAACCTCTCACGACCCAGCCCCCACAGTTTGCAGGTGCTCGGGTGGGAAGCTTGACGCCTCCGCTTACGCCCCGCCAGGTCTGGTTTGAGGCCAGCGCCGGGCGGTCGGTCCCGGACATGCTACCAGGCTTGACCGCTTTCCGGTGGCCGATGCCGCTCACTTCCAGCCCCACTCCCACCTCGTGTTCCGGCTTGCGTTCCAGGTCGCGTGGCCGATGCCACTCACTTCCGGCCCCACTCCTACCCCCGTTGGCGCGGTGGGAACCTTGGCGTTCAGGACCGGCGCAGGCTGCGGCATCGTCCACCAAGCGCTTCTAGCCTTCGGCCACGGCCAACGCCTCGGTGATGGTGAAAGCTCCGGCGTAGAGCGCTTTGCCAACAATGGCGCCCTCTACGCCCAGCGGCACCAACTCCCGCAGCGCTGCCAAGTCATCCAAGGTGGCCACCCCACCGGATGCCACAACTGCCGCATCTGTCCGGGAGCACACTTCTGTCAGTAGTTCAAGGTTGGGGCCGCGCAGGGTTCCGTCTTTGGTGACGTCCGTTACCACGAACCGCCGGCAGCCATCGGCTTGGAGCCGGTCCAGGGCTTCCCACAGGTTGCCGCCTGGTTTGGTCCAACCGCGCGCGGCCAGTTCTTCGCCCCGCACATCCAGCCCAATGGCCACCCGTTCGCCGTATTTCTCCAGAATCTGGCGGGTCCAATCCGGGTCTTCCAAAGCCGCTGTGCCAATGTTGACCCGTTTGGCGCCGGTGCCTAAAGCGGCGGCCAGGGATGCGTCATCGCGAATGCCGCCGGATAGTTCCACCCGCACGTCAAGCGCCGCCACCACGCCGTCCAACAACCTGGCGTTGGAGCCGCGCCCGAAGGCGGCATCCAAATCCACCAGGTGGATCCAGGACGCGCCGCCGCGCTGCCAGTCCATGGCGGCGGCCAGCGGATCGCCGTAGAACGTTTCGGTGCCGGCAGCGCCCTGGACCAGTCTGACGGCTTGGCCGGAGGCCACATCAACGGCCGGCAGTAGTTCAAGTTTGGGTTTCACAGTGTCCTCAACCAGTTTTCGAAGAGGCGGGCTCCTGCCGCGCCGGATTTTTCGGGATGGAATTGGGTGGCGGTCAGCGGTCCGTTCTCAACCGCCGCGACAAATGGGCCGCCATGATCTGCCCAGGTCACCAGCGGCGGTTTGAACGGCTCCATGGCGACATCTTCCAAGGCGAATGATTGGGCGGCGTAGGAATGCACAAAGTAGAACCGTTCGTCTTCAACACCTTCAAACAACTGGCTGCCGGCCGGTGGACGCACCTTTGACCAGCCCATATGTGGCACCACCGGGGCTTGGAGGCGGGTCACATCCCCAGGCCATTGGGCCAACCCGGGGGTGACAACACCGTGTTCCTCGCCGCGTTCAAACATCACCTGCAGCCCCACGCAAATCCCCAACACCGCCCGGCCGCCGGCCAGGCGGCGTTCAATCAGGCGGGGGGCGCCCACCTTGGCCAAGCCCTCCATGACGGCGGCGAAGGCACCCACTCCGGGCACAATCAGGCCATCGGCCCCGGCTACCTGGTCTGGGTCAGCGGTTAGCTCAACTTCGGCTCCGGCGCGCGCCGCGGCTCTGACCGCACTGCGAACATTGCCAAAGCCGTAGTCCAAGACCACAACTTTCATGCTTCTTCGTCCTGCCGTTCGGCTCCGCCGGCCGCCTTCTTGGGTTTGCGGTTTGACCGTTTTGACCGTCCGCCTGAGCTTCTCATCCGGTTGGTGATGATGCCGATGGCTTGGGCGGTGGACATGTCTTGGGTGTCAGCCCCTTGTTCCAGCAACGGCTCGCTGCCCTCTGGGTCCAGCAGCAGGTCCTCCAAAAGGCCCGGCATTTGGGTCAGCAGCAGGCCGGGAGCGTCCATGGGGCGTTCTTCACCATCCAAGTAGAGGTGGCCTTGGAGTTCATTGGCCATCGGGTCAGCTGATGGACCCTGATGCAACAGGCAGACCAGCACGCCGGTCAGCAGTTTGGACAGCCTCAGGGCGGCTTCGACTGAGCCGGCCTCGGTTGAATCTCTCAGCACAGCGAACCCCATGCCGGAGTCCGCCACGATCCGGGCGGACAGATGAGCCGCCTTGAGCAGCGCGCTCATGAAGTTGGGGTCGTCAAAGCCCAGAACCAGCACCGCCGTTTCGCGGAGCTTGATTTCCGGTTCCGGCAGCGCGGCGTCCAGTTGCGGGCGGCCGGCCGGGTCTTCTCCGTCAGGGCGTTGGCTCTCCTGAAGAAGTAATTCGTTCAGCGCCTCATCCCAGTCCCTCTCGGGCGGAGCGGTCACAATGTCCCTTTCGTTGACGGCACCCCGCTCACCCGCGGGTCCAGGGCCACAGCGGCGCGCAGGGCTCTGGCCAAGGCCTTGAATTGGGCTTCAACTATGTGGTGCGGGTCGCGGCCGGCCAACACCCGCATGTGCAGGCAGATGCCGGAACCGTGGGCTATCGACTCAAACACATGGGACGCCAAAGCGCCGGTGAAGTGCCCGCCAATCAGCGCGAAGGCCAACCCTTCAGGTTCACCGCTCTGGACGAAATACGGCCGCCCAGACACGTCTACCACCGCTTGGGCCAGGGCTTCATCCAACGGCACGGTGGCTTCGCCAAACCGGGAGATGCCGCGCTTGTCACCCAGGGCCTGACGCAACGCCTGACCAATCGCAATGGCTACGTCTTCAACGGTGTGGTGAACATCCACGTCCAGATCTCCGGAAGCCGCCACCGTCAAATCGATCAACGAATGCTTGGACAACGCTGTCAGCATGTGGTTATAGAAACCCACCCCGGTTGCTATCTCACTGCGCCCGGTGCCATCCAAATTGAGGGTCACCTCAACCGATGATTCAGCCGTCTCTCGGGTGACCGTGCCGCCGCGGTTCATTGCAACTCCTCCCGGATTTGGGCCAAAGCCCTTAAGAAGGCCAACGTTTCGGCCTCTGTTCCTACCGATACTCTAAGCCACCCAGGCGGTCCTACTTGACGGACTATGACGCCTTTTGCCAGCAATTTGTTCCAAGCCGCATCGCGGTCCTCAAACCGGCCGAACAGCACAAAGTTGGCGTCTGATTCGGCTGTCTCAAAGCCCATGGTGGTCAGCGCCGCCGCCAACCGGTCACGCCGTTCGCGCAGGTCCGTGACCTGGGCCAGCATCAAACCGGCGTGGTCCAGGGCGGCCAGAGCGGTCGCCTGGGTGATGGCGGAAAGGTGGTACGGCAACCGCACGGTCCGCAGATAGCCCACCAGTTCCGGGTCCGCCGCCAGATAGCCCAGCCGCACACCGGCAAAGGCGAAAGCCTTGGACATGGTTCGGGTCACCACCACGTGGCGGAACTTGTCCAGCAGTTGCACGGCGCTGGCGGTGCCAGGGCGGCGGAATTCGGCATAGGCCTCATCCACCACCACGATCGCTTGCCGTTCGACATGTTTGGCTATCGCCTCGATAGTTGGCAATGCCAGGGAGGCCCCGGTCGGGTTGTTGGGGCTGGCCAGCAGCACAATGGTGGGTTCGGTGCGGTCAATGTGGGCAATGGCCCGCCCCGCGTCCAACGAAAAATCGGCTTCCCGCTTTCCGGGGCACCAGGTGGTGAATGTGTTGCGGGCGTACTCCGGATACATCGAATAGCTCGGCTCGAAGGAGCAAACCCGCCGGCCTGGCCCGCCAAAGGCCTGCATCAGGTGCAACATGACCTCATTGGATCCGTTCGCGGCCCAGATCATGTCCGCGGTCACATTGGGGACGGCCGCTTCGCGCAACAGGTAGTCCCCCAGGGCGGAGCGCAGTTCCAGGAAGTCCCGGTCCGGGTAGCGGTTGGCTCCTTGGGCAGCCGCGCCGACCCGCGCCAGGATTGATTCGACCACTTCCGGCGGCGGCGGGTAAGGATTCTCATTGACGTTCAACCGGACGGGCACATCCGGATGCGGCGCACCGTAGGGCTCAGCTGCCGCGATGTCCTTGCGCACCGGAAAAATGGATTCTTCTGTCACGTTGGGCCCTCGTCAAACCGCGCCGCTACCGATTCGCCGTGCGCCGGTAAGCCCTCTTCCGCAGCGAATGCCTCTACCAGGGGTGCCACCGCAGCCAAGGCCTGGCGGCTGTAGCTGATCTGCTGAACCGATTTGAGGAAGCTGGTGACGCCCAGGCCGGAAGCAAACCGGGCGGTACCGCCGGTTGGCAACACATGGTTGGAACCGGCCAAATAGTCACCCAACGGCACCGGGCTGTAGGGGCCAACAAAGATTGCCCCAGCTGAGTTGATCCGTTCGGCTGCGGCGGCGGCATCCGCCACTTGCAACTCCAAGTGTTCAGCGGCGTAGATGTTGGCCACGGCGATGGCCGCGTCTAGGTCAGCCACCAGCACTATGCCGCTTTGCGGACCGGTCAGTGAGGTTGTCACCCGGTCGGAATGCAAGGTGAGGGCGGCGCGAACAGCCACTGCGGCATCGACCGCCGCCGCCAACTCAGGCGAATCGGTAATCAGCACCGCCGCCGCCAACTGGTCGTGTTCGGCTTGGCTGACCAGATCAGCGGCCACCAGTTCGGGGTCCGCGCCGGCGTCCGCCACTATGGCTATCTC
>JAIRTF010000251.1 GCA_031255075.1 Bifidobacteriaceae bacterium
GCCACCAGTGTGTAGACCGTTGGAGCGTGGTTGGAGGCGTGGGTCAATAGCAGCCGCCCGTCTGGTCCCGGACCGTCCAACACCGCCGTGATGACGCACGGATCGGTTCGCGGAAACACCTCCACACCCTCGCCGGTGCAGAACCAGCCGCCGTGCTTCAGATTGGGTTCCACCGGCGCGCCGCAGGCTGGGCAGAAGCGGCCCCGCCAACGCCAGTTGGCTACCGCCAGCGCTCGCAATACTCGCTCGCCCAGCTGGGCCGGCATGGCAGGCAACGCCGCCCGCGCCGAAACCCACTGGCCGCCCTCGGTGGCCAATGCCGCGCCGGCAGTCTCCCCGCCGTCCAGGTCTTGGTCGGCAATGATCACGGTGGTGTCTTGGTCTACGGGGCCCAGCTCGCCCGGGGGAAGGGACGCGGCGGCATCGGGCAACTGGTCGCCACACATCCACAGACGCGGAGCGGCGCCTGGAATGACAGCGACGCGAAGTGGAAGGGGCACGCCCCAACTGTAACCGGGCCGGCTCGGCGCCAGTACCATGGCTTGGTGTTTCGCACCCAAGGTCTGCCCGTGATCTAGGTGGGCGCTTACAAGGATCTGCTTCGGCTGCCCGGTGCGGCAATGTTCTCCGCCGCAGGGCTGTTGGCGCGCTCCGGTGGGGCGATGATGGGCATTGGCATTGTGCTGATGGTGTCCGCCCAATATGACTCCTACGGTTTGGCCGGCGGGGTTTCGGCGGCCAACACCATCGCCTGGGCAGGTGGAGCAGCGCTGTTGTCCAACCTGGTGGATCGTTACGGTCAGCGGCGGGTAATGCTGCCGTCCGCCATCGTCTCGGCGGCGGCCCTGGCGGTGCTGGTGGTCTTGGGAACCATGCGGGCCCCGGCCTGGACACTGTTCATCCCCGCCGCCTTGAGCGGGCTATTCGGTGGGGCCCCGGGCGCTTTGGTGCGGGCCCGGTGGAACCATCTGCTGAAGGACGCCCACCAGTTGCATACGGCTTTCTCGCTGGAATCCACCCTGGACGAGTTGACGTTCGTGGTGGGACCGGTGTTGGCCACCTTCTTGGCCACCGAGGTTGCCCCAAGCGCTGGGTTGGTGGCGCCAATTGTGCTATCCACCGCCGGCGCCTTCTGGTTCTATTCGCTGCGCGCCACCGAACCGCCGCCAACCAAACCGCGAACCCGGTCCAAGCAGACAGCACATGAGGACGGCGTGTTGGCCGACCGGCACACGGGCTGGCTGCTGGCCCATCCCGGCGTGGCAGCGATTGCACTGGTTACGGTGATGGTCGGAGGCCTTTTCGGGGCCATTGACGTCTCCGTGGTGGCCGCTACCGAGGCTTGGGATGTCAAGTCGATGGCCGGAGTGGTGCTGGGCGCCATGTCGATCGGATCAGCCATCGGCGGGTTGGGCTACGGCTCCAGGAACTGGGTTTCTTCCGTCACCAAACGTTGGCTGGTGGGGATCATGCTGCTGGCCGTGACCATGGCCTTGCCGTTGGCTGCCAGCGGGCCGTGGCTGTTGGGAGTGGCTGGGTTCCTGGCCGGGTTCTCAGTGGCGCCCAGCTTGATCAACCTCAACACCCTGGTGCAGCGGCTGGCCCCAAGCGGGCGGCTGACCGAGGGGCTGGCCTGGGTGTCCGCCTCGCTGGGGGTTGGGGTTTCGATCGGATCGACCGTGGCCGGTCAGCTGATCGATCAGATCAACTTCCGGGCCGGGTTTGTCTGCGCCTTCGGTGCGGCCTTGGCTGCGGCGCTGCTGGCATTGGCGGTCTACCGCTACATTGGCCGGTTGATTCGCCGTGAGCAATTGGGCGTGTCTTAGTCACAGCCGCCGGCCGGGCGCCGGCCGTCTGAGTTGATCTGGACCTAGGCTTGAAGGTCGTGTCCGGTGTCCAAGTATCTGAGGTCTTGGCGGCTGCCATTGAGCGGATTGGCGGTCAGGAACGGGCCGGTCAAACCGAGATGGCCAAGGCCGTCCAGGCCGCCTTCCAAACCGAACGTCACCTGCTGGTTCAGGCCGGAACTGGGACGGGTAAATCACTTGGCTATTTGGTGCCGGCGTTGCTCCACTCCCTGGAAACCGGACAGAAAGTGGTGGTGGCCACCGCCACCTTGGCGTTGCAACGCCAAATCATGGAACATGATCTGCCGGCCGCTATCGAGGCGGTAGCGGCGGCCACCAGCCGTACACCGAAAGGCGCGGTGCTGAAGGGACGGGCCAACTATGTCTGCTTGCATAAAACGACGGGCGGTTACCCGGCTGAAGCCTCGCTCGCGGATGCGGCGGGATTCACCTCCTTGACCGGTTCCACACTGGTGGGGCAGATCGCGGCCATCACCGATTGGGCGGCTCACGGCGGTAGTGGCGATCGCGATGATTTCCGGGACGGTGCCTCGCCGCAGGCCTGGTCCAGGGTTTCGACCAGCGGTCGTGAGTGCATCGGATCGAACTGTCCGCTGGTCAAGGAATGCTTCGCTGAGGCCGCTCGGGCTGCGGCCTTCGGGGCCGATCTGGTTGTCACCAGCCACGCCATGGCGGCCTTACAGGCCGCCGGCAACGAAATCCTGCCGCCATTCGGCGCCCTGGTCGTTGACGAAGCCCATCAACTGGTGGCCTCGGTAACTTCCGCCAGATCTGTCACCCTGTCAGGCCCTGACGCTGAACGGCTGGTGCGGCGCGTCAAGTCCGCCGGCGGCGAGGCGGCCCCGGCTGCCGCCGCCGTTCCCCACCTGGCTACGGCCCTGGAGGCCCAAGCCGCCCATGGTGAGCGCGGCCTGAAAGAACTTGACCCGGCTCTGACCGAAGCCTTGGAACAGCTCCAGGCCGGCGCCCGTGAAGCGGTCAGTTCCTTCATGGACTCCAAGACCATGTCCGCTGAGAACCGCCAACTGGGCGGTGCCGCAGCTGAGGAACTTTATGAGACCGCCGGCCGCTTGCTGCGCGGTCACGGCGATGTCAGGTGGGTGGTGCCCGGCCGGGAGGACGCGCCAACCCTGCACGGTGCGCCCCTGGACGTGGCGACCGAGCTGCGCGAGGGCCTGATTGGTGCCGCTCCCACTGTCATGACCAGTGCCACTCTGGCCCTGGGCGGCAGCCTGGAGGGAACGGCCAAGGCGGTCGGCTTCGCACCCGATGAATGGGAAGGGCTGGATGTTGGATCCCCCTTCGACTACCCGCGCCAAGCCATCCTCTACGTGGCGGCCGATCTACCAGCGCCAGCCAGTGCCGGCGACCACTATGCCGCGCAGCACCAACGCCTAGCTGAACTGATCACCGCTGCTGGGGGATCAACTCTGGGACTATTCACCTCACGGGCAGCAGCCGAACAGGCCGCATTGGCGCTTAGGGACCAAGTTGACTATCCCATCCTGCTTCAAGGCGAGGCCACCTTGTCTGCCTTGGTAGATCAGTTCAAACAGGATCAACGCGCCTGCCTGTTCGGGACACTGTCACTGTGGCAGGGGATTGACGCACCCGGCCAGACCTGCCGTCTGGTGGCGATTGACCGGCTGGCTTTTCCCCGCCCCAACGACCCGCTGATGCAAGCCCGGCAGGAAGCAGCCAACCGCCGGGGCGCCAATGGCTTCAAAGAGATCTACGCCTCCCACGCCGCACTGTTGCTGGCCCAAGGCGCCGGGCGCCTGATCCGCACTGGCACAGACCGGGGAGTGGTCGCGGTGCTGGATTCACGGTTGGCGGCCGGCCGCAAGAACTACGGTCGGTTCATTTTGGATTCGCTGCCACCAATGTGGCGGACCGAGTCACTTGACGCCGTCAAAGCCGCCCTGACCCGCTTGGCCGCCGCCTCACCGGAGCCGGCGGGCGAACCGGCGCCGGCGGCATCGGCCGCCGAAGAATAGCCAAATCCGGCTGCACGGCCGCCCGCAAAGCTGCGTCACCCTAGATCCAAAACAAAACCCGCACGGTCAGGAGGCTTTTTGGGCATCAGCCTCAAGTTGATGCTGCGCTGGTAGATTGTCCATGACCAATGGTGTTT
>JAIRTF010000277.1 GCA_031255075.1 Bifidobacteriaceae bacterium
CCGCGGCGGCGACCGGCTCTGAACGCTGGTGATGGTTGGGCACTGGACTGCCTGGGGCGAGTCTGGCGGCCGGGTCTGGTCTGTCTGCTAGGCGGGGCCACGGCCGGAAGAAGCCGAAACCGAGATGGTCAGGGTCACGCAGATGGCGGCGCAGGCCGCCACCGCGCCGGCTGAACCGAGAGGGCTGAGAGCCAGCCACGGCACGGCGGCCAAGCCGCCCACCGTGGTGGCCAGCACGCCCCAGCCCCGCCACGAACGCCAAGCCCAGGCCTCCAGCCCCCACAAACCGATGATGAATCCAGCCACCGGCACGCTCACCAGATAGCCCACGGCCACCCCGCTGATCGGCAAATGGCTGCCGTCTGAAGCCATCAGCGACACCTCCAACCCTGCCCCTAGCAGGGCCAATGAGGCGAAACAGGCCACATGGCCATAACCCCAAGGGAAAGCCAGTTCCCGGTGGCGAGCCAGTTGATCTGCCATTGGAGAGATGAAATACAGCCACCACAGGGCGAACACCAATGCCAAACCGCCCAGTGAAACGGCCGCCAACCCAGGTGTCAGACCAGTTGAATCCAACTGCGTTTGCACGCCGGCCACCGCCACCGCGACCAGTTCACCCAGCAATATCAGTGTGAACAGGCCATAGCGTTCCACAATGTGATGCGGATGCCAGGCGGTCTGCTTGGCCCGTTCGGCCCAGGCTGGTACAGCCATTTCAGCTACCGCGAGCAGCGCGAATGAGATAGCCGCCACCGCCAGAGTGTGGTCCAAGGCCAGCCGCGCCACCCAGCCGATCTGCACCACGCCAATACCGATGGCGTAACGGTAGGCGGTTCGGCGCCGGGGCGGATCACCCCGGCCGGCCCGCACCCACTGGAAGATCATCGCCAGCCGCATCACCACATAGCCCAAGGTGGGGGCGGTCCAATCGAAGTCACGGAAGGCCTTGGCCAGGCCGCCGGCCAAGATCAACACACCGAACATCTGGGCCATGACCGCCAAACGGTAGGGGCCGTCATCCACATCATAAGAAGAGGCGAACCAGGTGAAGTTCATCCAGGCCCACCAGATGGCGAAGAACACCATGGCGAAAGAGATCAACGACCGCCCAGCTTGGCCCTCGGTCAGACCATGGGCCAACTCTGACACGGCCCGGCCCACCGCCACCACGAACACCAAGTCGAACAGCAACTCCAACGGCGTCGAAGCCCGGCCGGCTTCTTCGACCGGCCTGGCCACCATCTGACGAAACCAGCGAAAACGCCGCTTGGCAGGTGGGTCCGCTGTCACCCCTCAACTTTGGCACATGGGGCCTTCAGGCATCCAAATGAGCCCAAAACGACCGGAATTTTACCGTCCAGGCGCATTTCTACCTAACCAGAACGGCATTCTCCGGTGCGTCCCGCTGGATGGCGCTAGTTTAAGATGGAATAAGCCGGTCAGGTGCGCCGGCTAGGGATAACAGAGGACTGACATGCAGACAGTGGCCGTAGTTGTTCGGCGGATCATGACTGGGCTGTTCGCGCTCATGATTCTGCCTGGCCTGGTGCTGGTCGGGGCCTCTACATCGAAGGCTGAACCGGGCTGCTACCTCCAAGATTTGGTGTCCGCCGGCGGCCTTTTGGCCATCCCTGAGGGCTGCTCTGAGGATGGCCCTGTCCGCGTGTCGGAAGACGCAGAATTGGCCCGCGGCCCACTGACCATTGAGAACGGCCTTGAGGTTCAACCCGGTGTGACTTTGAAACTGTCGGACGGCTTCACCTTGACCGGGCAGATTCGGGTCAAGCAGGGTGCCCGGCTGGAGCTGTCCGGCCAAGGAATCCGGGTCGATGGCACAGTCTGGACCGAGGCTGGTGGCGCCGCAGTCATCAAGGGTGATCTGACGGACGGCACCGGTGTGAAGATCGGCCGCCTAGCCAACCACGGTGTCACCGAGGTTTCCGGGCTGGTGCAGATCGGCACCCCGGACAGCCCAATCGATGTCATCAGAGTCAGCCAATTCAACTATTTGCGGGTGTCTGACCTGGCCCCGGCCTCCAAGCTGTGGTTCGGCACGCCGCCTTACGCCATGACCGTGGCCTGGGTCTCTGACCAGGGAAGCCAGCTGCCTGCAACCGTCGCCTGCGCGCCGGTGACCTGCGCGGCATCGTTGGTGTCTTCAGGCGGTACCCGGTGGCTGGACCTGCGGGCGGCAGAGGCCGGCACGCCCCCCGGCGGGAGCAATCCGCCGCCACAATCCGGCGGCGACTTTGACTTGGCGGACGCCATACAATCCGCCGTGCCAGGCTCCACCATTACCGTCCCGGATGGCTATGTCCTGGACGAGCCCCTGACCATCGCCAATTCGACCGGCGGTGGCACCCATTTGACGCTGACCGGTGGGCCAATTCGCCGCGGGCACAGCGCAGGCCTGATCTCCGTACCGAACGGTTCGGTGCTGGTGATGCGCTACATCACTGTGGACGGCTCCAGCGAAACCCTCCGCACCGAAGCCTATGCGCCGCTGGTAGAAGTCCAGCCCGGCGGTTCACTGACCCTTGGCGATGGCGCCATCCTCAAGGGCAACCAATCATTCGGCGTGGTCAACAACGGCACGCTGTCAATCGATGGCGCGGGCGCCGCCATTGAGGACTGCACCCTCTACGCCCAATCACTCATCCCGCCGATTGACCCAGCCGGCGGCGCCGGTGTCTGGAACCGAGCCGGCGGAGTGTTCTGGCTGGTCAGCGGTCAAATCCGAAACAACCGCGTAGCTGGAGTGGAAGCTAGCACCAGCTACGGCGGTGGCGTGTTGAACGCCGGCCTGATGCGGATGGTAGGCGGAACCATCGAAAACAACACCGTTGAAGGCAAGGGCGGCGGCGTAGCCGTGGTCCGGGAGGACAGCGCCAGCCAGGGCGGCATGTTGGACCTCGGTTCGTTGCACTCCTATTATCCGTCCACACCTAGCCCGTCAATCAGTGGCAACCAGGCCATAGACGGCGGTGCCATAGCTGTGGTGGACACCCCGGAATGGGGAGGCCACGCGACCGCTTTACCGTCGGTCCAGGTTCCCTCAAACGCTCCGGCTGTCAACCTGGCGCGCGGCACGCTGGATAACAACGGAGCCACCTCGGTAGGCGGCGCGCTGATGGCCTCCGGCGGGACGGTAGTGGTAGTCAGTGGCCCAGTTGAGGTAACTGACACCAATGAGGCTCTTGAACCAGGCACTTCCGGCCTGGCGGTGGCTGACTCCTACCTGCAAGTCGGTGGCGACATCCAAACCACCGAAGGCGGCGGCGTGGCCCTGCTGAAGCAAGGCTGGCCGCTGACTTTGACCCCTGGGTTCACCGGTAGCGGCAAACTGGTGGTTGAACGCATTGACAGCGCCGCCACCTGGGCAGAGCCAATCCGCTTGTCGCAACAGTACGCGCCGACTGCCGCCGCGCTCAGTTCCATTGAGGTCAAGGTTCCCGGTCTTGACCCGCAGGTCCAACTGGTCAATGGCAAGATCCAAGTCAATCCGGCCTTGGCGCCGGATGGGGGCGGGCAGCCCACTCCGTCAACGCCGCCACCATCAGCCCAGCCGGATCCGCCCAACCAGGGTGGCACGGGCACACCGAGCACCCCACTTGGACCGACTCAGCAACCGGAGCCAACCACCCCGGCGGCCAGCGGCCAGAACAATCCAGAACCACAGCAGGGCGGCACCCAAACTCAGGGCAACACCGGCGCAACCGGTGCTGAAAATGAGACCGGACCGGAGCCGGGGGAGGAAGAAGAAGTCACCCCGCCGCCAAGTGCTTCACCCAGCGCCTCACCGGAGCCGAGCGCCTCGGCTGAACCGGATCCTGCACCTTCGGCCAGCGCCGGTCCAGATATTGTCACGCTGCCAGATCCCCCCACCGGCGATTCGATGCGTGTGCTGGGCTTCTCGCTGATGGCGTTCGGGATTCTGGGCCTGCTTGGCTTGGGGATTTTCGCGATGCGCCGCGCCGGCTTCTTTGCCGCCTGACCAGCTAATTCATGGCCGCCGCCGCGGTGCGTGGCGAAGTGACGCACCAAATGCGGCGGCCCAGAAGCAGACTTCCTGCTTGGCAACTTAGCACGAAATGTGACCTGCGTCACACTAATCCGGCAGAAATCCGCTGACAGAGTTAGGCGTTTGCGGCGGGCGGAACCGCCGCCGGGGCGGCCAAGGACTAGTCAGGGCGGTCAAACTGCCCTGTTCCGCCACACCAGGCACACCAGGGCAGTTTGACCACGTGGCCAGCGGGGGTGCATCGGAAATCACCACCCGCATCAAGTAAGTGGGGGGATAAATGGCCCGGCGGAACGGGCGGCTTCGACCGTCCACCGGGCCGAGCCGAGCCTCCGCTGACCAATGTGCTTCAGCAGATGGGCGGACATCTACTGATTGATTCGGCCGCAGAGCGAGGGACGCCCCCGGTTGCGGTTCGGCAGGGAAAGGCGGAAACCCGCCGCTCCGCGTCCGTGGTGGAGGTGTCGGCTCACGCTATGAAGTTGTGCCCAATGTCTCAGGGCCGCCGTTCCAGCTGCCCGCCGGGCGCCGCCGCTGGTGGCTAGTGCGGATGCTCCCGCCACTCGGTGCATGGTCCAGAAGCATCGCAGTAAGGACGGTTACCGGTCTTGCCGCAACCGCACAACGAGGCCCGAGTCTCAGGCATCAGGTTCCCATTGTGGGATATGACCACGTTGCCTTCAATCCAGATGGGTTCACCGTCCGCAGTGCGGACGTTTGCCGGAATGCGGCCCTGTTCTTCAGGCCGCGACGGGTCGGTGTACTGGTAGTGAAGTGCCCCAGACGGGCAGCGCCGGATTATCTCCGCGATCTGATCGGCATCGCCGGCGTCCGGCAGGACCCAGGGGCGGCGCTTTGTATCGAAGACGTCATGATTGGACCGGACGCACACAGCGGCGTGAACGCAGCGGTCCAAGTCGAAGGAAACCGTGATTTGGTCACCGTAATACTCTTTGACGGACATTGTTCTCTCCTCACACCTGGGCGGTGTCTTGCGGCTGGACGCGCTCGAACCCGAAGGCTAGGCGCCGGTCCGGCGGAATTAGATCAAGATATTCGCGGTGCGTGTCAATGTAGTGACGGACAAACGTGCAGTAAGGCAGCACTGCCAGACCTCTGGCCCGGGCGTCATCGAGCGCTGCTTTGACCAGCACGCCGCCCAACCCTTGGCCTTCCACCGCGGGAGCGATCTCGGTGTGGACAAAGGCGAGGCCTTCGGGTGCGGTCTGGTACTGCGCCTTGCCCAGCACCATGTCGCCAGCTTCTAGGACGTATTGACCTTGTTCTTGATCGTTGCGGACTGTTAGTTGTTCTGGATCGGCCATGTGTTCTCCCGCGGATCGTATCGGTTCGGTGATTTGTCAATAACCAAACTTTCTCCTATGGCGGACACCTGTCAACTTGAGGTGTTCCCAGGCTTATGCTGTGGACCGGTTAGTGACCAAGAACCCGGTGACAACCGGCCGGCCACGGCCGCCACCTGCTAGGCAACCGCCCGGCGGTGGCGCCGACGGGTCAGGCTGGGCCAGGCGTAGAGGGGTGGGGCGCCCGGACGTCTTGAGGGCAAATGGCCACCACCTGGCCGCCTCGTGACGAGTAGCATCGTTATGAGGGTTGGGGCGCCAGCCCGGTGCCCC
>JAIRTF010000291.1 GCA_031255075.1 Bifidobacteriaceae bacterium
CTGTACTGAACCCGGTAAGTGATCTCTTGGCTGGCGCCCACTGCCAACGGCCCACTCCAGGACAGGGTCTGTGAAGCGGCGTTCCAGGTGGCGGAACTTGGCCGCAAGGAAGCCACGTCCAGGGCGGCATCGTCCAACACCGCGCCTAAACTGTCGGTCACCCGGGCCGGGTCGGCCGCAGTGTAGGGAGCTTGGCCAATATTGGTGACCGTGACCTTGTATTCGGCGAAGTCACCCGGCCGGTGGAGGCCTTTGGTTAGGACGGACTTGGCAACTGCCAATCCCGGCAATTTGACCTCGGCTTCGACTGGCTGGTCATCGCAGATGCTGAATAGGACCGAGCCGCCGGCGGTTTGGTCCTCGGCGCATTCGCCGGCAGACACGGTGTTCAGGCGAACAGCCGCATAGCCGGGTTCCACTGCTCCGGAATACCGAATCCGGGCAGTTTCGCCCCCCTTCAAGGGCGCTGCCCAACTCAACTTGCCGTCTTGAATCGCCACCGCTGCCAAACCGGACGCCGTCCCGGCGTCAAAGCTGCTCGCTTCGTACCGCCAGTCCGTCACATGGGCCGGCAACTGGTCCTCAATCCGGGCTGGTTCAGCCACAGTGAAATCGGCCGTGCCAGCGTTTTTGATGGTCACCTCATATTGGATGCGCCGGGCACCGTCCTGAGGGGCACTCAATACACCAGTCTTGGATGCTACTTGCAGTTCCCGGGCTGCCAGCCCCACGCGGGCTCGCAGTTGCGCGTCGCCAGACAAGTCACTCTTGATGTCCATCGACACGATGGCGTTGTCGCCCCAGGACAGCTGCTGGCCGTTCAGGACCTCAGACTTCCAGCCGTGGTGGTAGTCGCCGTTCTGCACCACCCCTTCTGGTGGGGTCTTGACCAGTTTCGGCTCGGTGGTC
Organism: Bifidobacteriaceae bacterium; assembly: GCA_031255075.1. Classification (GTDB taxonomy): domain Bacteria; phylum Actinomycetota; class Actinomycetes; order Actinomycetales; family WQXJ01; genus JAIRTF01. Next base: position 910 of record JAIRTF010000291.1, read on the forward strand.
AGCGAACGCTCCGGAGAGGGCCCCAAGGCGGAGTGTTTCTGGATGTCAGTGTCATCCCAGTGGAGGTTTGGCCAGACGGCCTCGCCTCCGGCGCGGTCCACCAGGTAGCCGGCTAGTTGCTGAATCCGCACGCCGCCGGCCAGGTCCTCAATGTCTCCGGACAGCAGATGGTATTCGTTGCCGCTCATCAACTGCACTTCCAGTTCCAGTTCCCCGGCTGATGAAGGCACCGGCTGACCATTGCCATCGTTGCCATCCCACTGCCAGGTGATGGGCGCCTCGCTGGTGGTCAGCTTCTGGAGATTCACCACCACGTCCTCGGTGTCCTGCAGGTCGCCGTCACGGTTTATGTCAATCCCCATGCGATAGATCCCCTTGAAATCACCCAGGTATAGCTGTGCTTCCAGCGCGAAGGGCCGGTCCTGTTGGCCAAGGTTCTTGACTTCACCAATTCGCGGCTGCGCGGGCGGTTGGTAGCGCGGATAGAGCGGACCCTCCCAGCCTGAACCTGCGGTCAGACTTTCCGGCAGATCGGTGGCCGGTCGGTCTGGGAAGATCAGAAAGGACCGCCCGCAGTCACCGTCGGCTGTCATCTGGCTGGCGTACTTGGGTAGCCCAAAATCGCCTCTGGAGTGGGTTGACCGGTTGATCGGTAGGCAAGTGCCAACTTCAAACACGCCAACTGAATCGGCGTGGAAGCCAGAGGAAATGCCCATGAAGCCGCGCTGATCCAGGCGCAGCAAAGTGCCGTCATCGCCCAGCACATACAGAACCAGTTCCTCCACTGCCCCGCGTTCGTCAAAGGTTTGCGGGTCGATGAAATGCCAGGCACCGTCTTGTTCGGCGGCCATGCGCTCGGTGAACACCCGCCCGGTCTTGTCTTGCGTGCCGTCCATTACCCAGACGTCTTGCCGGTAGAAGACTTGCGCCCCGCCGGGATAGAGGTTCAGACAGTCCCAGACCGCCTTGTACACACCGGTGGTCTTGGCGGTGGCACTGGTCTGGCAACTGGACCGCAGGCCGTTGGCTACGCAGCTGGCCACAGTTGCGCCAGCTGGGTCAATGATCCGTACCCGCACCTGCGGCGATGCCGGTTGGCCGGCACCGGCTGGATCCGGCACTTGGTAGGCCACTCGGAAGCCCACATAGGCTGTCGCGTTGATCACCTCTCCGGCCTTGGCATAGGCGTTCCAGGTGTCGTCCAACCTGGATTGGTGAGTGAAGTCTGTCCAGTCGAACAGTTTGTTGAGTCCCTCCACGCCGGGCCGGTGATGGGTTGGGGCCGCTTCAGCCGGCTGAGCCGCCGGGGCCACGGCGGCCACAGTTGCCAAAGCGGCCGTTGCCAAGACCGCCGCCAGTCTAGATATGAGGCGTGGTGTACGCATAGTTTTCCCTCCAGGTAGATGAACTAACCCGGCGAGTCTGCCCGCCGCCGTACAGCCCAAGCCGCCCGCACCCGCCCAAGCTGTGGTTCAGTAAAACTACGCATATGCCGCCCCAGTAGGTCCGCCATGTCGCGCCGCCCAGTCCGCCAACCGCCTCGCGCCTAGTGTTCCCTACAGCGCAAACACGCCTAATCAGCGGGTGGAGCCTCGGGGTTCGCAAGGCAGTTGCGCCTTGCCCCAAAAGCGCCCGAAGTGACGCCCGATGCCGCCGGGGCGGCTAACCGCCGGAGGTGTCCAGTTCGCCAGCCGGCAGGTTGGCATTCTCCGCATCCGAAAGCTCACGGCTGTCCATCCAGCCGTCCGGTAGCCGCGGACACTTGGGGCCGCCGCCCTTGGCCCTCGGCCCCTCGGCGGCTTCGCCCGGATAGGGCGCAGCCGGATCCAACATGGCGCACAGCCCATCTAGTTCCTCAAGGCTGGACAACCGCCGGGCGGCATCCCGCACCGGGCCACCCACCCGGTAGCCCTTCAGATACCAGGTCATGTGGGCGCGCATCAGTCTCAGACCGATCTGCTCACTGCCCGTGTACTCCACCAAAGCCGCGGCGTGCCGCCGCACCACATCCAAGACGAACCCCAACCTGGGACGCACCCGGTCATCACGGCCGGCGAACAGTGCTTCCAGGTCAGCGAACAGCCACGGCCGCCCCAAACATCCCGGGCCCACCGCCACACCATCGCAACCGGTTTGGCGGACCATGCGCGCGGCATCGGCGGCGGTGAATACGTCCCCATTCCCCAACACTGGAATGGTTCGAATGGCGGCCTTCAGCTGGGTGATGTAGTCCCAGTTGGCGCAGCCGGAATAGTGCTCAGCCAGAGTGCGGGCGTGCAGGGTGACGGCGGCGGCGCCCTCGGATTCCGCCGCCACGCC
>JAIRTF010000292.1 GCA_031255075.1 Bifidobacteriaceae bacterium
GTGCTCAAGCCCGGCAAGCTGGCCTCTACCTCCCCAGAGGAGATCACCGAATCGATCGCCATCAACTACACCGCGGCCGTCAATGTGGCCCGCGCCTCCTACCGCTATCTGGCTGAAACGCAGGGGCATCTGCTGTTGTTCACCTCGTCTTCCTATACGCGCGGGCGGGAAAACTATGCGCTGTACTCCTCCTCCAAGGCCGCGGTGGTCAACCTGACCCAGGCGCTGTCTGAGGAGTGGGCCCCGGATGGGATCAAGGTCAACGTGGTCAACCCGGAGCGGACCGACACGCCAATGCGGTTGGCCGCCTTCGGCAAGGAACCGGCCGGTTCGCTGCTGTCCGCTCAAGAGGTGGCGGAAGCTTCGCTTGGCACCATCACCTCAGACATGACCGGCATTGTGGTTGACGTTCGCCGCACCGCCGAACCCGACTAGCCTGCCGAACCCGGCGCCAGCCTCACCAGCGGGCGGGAATGCGGAGCAGCGGAATGCGCATCTCCCGAGAGGTCAGTGAACCGTGGTGGCCAACCATTTCCAAGACGCCGGGGCCTTGGCTGCGGGAATCAACAACCGTGTAACGATCTGCCATGGCCACCACCACGTCGCCAACATAGTCCGACACGCGTGAGTCCAACGGGCCGAACAATTCCAGGCGGGCGCATTCGGCCTTGGTCAACACCCAGGCCGCCTCACCCAGGAACGTTTGCCAGCGGTCCGCTACGGCTTGAGGTTCGCGGGTGTAGAGCTGGACCGCACGCGCTTCACCAGCCACCAAGTCCACTCCGGCCGCCAGGGCTGGCTCCTTCGCCACATCCCACTGGGTGGCGCCAGTGACATCCACCATGCCGTGATCAGCCGTCAGCCAGACTTCCCAACCGCGCGGTAGGCGGTCCACCAGCTGGCGCAACCCCAGGTCCAGGTCCTCAAGTGCCTCAGTCCACTTGGCGGACTGCCAACCATAAGCATGACCCGCCTTGTCCAGATCACCCCAATACAGGTAGATCAGCCCATCCGAACCATCGGCACAAGCCACTGCGGCATCGACTCGCCCCTTGGCGGATTTCGGTGCCGGGGCGAACCGCGCCCCTCGTAAGGCCGCCGCCGTCAGGGCTGAACCGGCGAAACGCGCCTCACCGATGAACGTGGCCGGCCGGCCGGCTGAATCCATCCGTTCAAACAGTGTCCGGTGGGGTTGCCAGACCTGTGGCGCCGTGGGCGTATCCCATTTGATCAGGGTTGCCAGCCGGTGGGTGGACGGGTCCCGCAATGAGTAGCCGGCCAAGGCGGTTGAACCGGGGGGCAAACCGGTCCCCAAGGATCCAAGTGACGCGACTGTGGTTGAAGGGAACCCGCAACGCCATTCCTGCGGCCCGGACCGCGAAATGAACGGGGCGTGACCGGCCCGTTCAGCCAGGTTCTCCAAGCCCAGACCATCAGCCAGAACCAGCACAATTCCCCGGGGTGTCGGCTCGCCCACAGCGGCCAAGTCCGCACCAGCCGGGGCGGTCGCCTCAGCACCAGGTTCACCTTTTGCCGGCAGTTCAATTTCCAGGGTGAACAGAGCCTGGGGTACCACTGCGGCCAGGGCCGGTCCGGTGTAGGCCGGCCACATCACCCAGGCCGGCGCTGATGACTCAGCCGGTGGCATGGGCAGTCGCATTCGAAAGGCAACGAGTGAAATCCACCAGCTTGGCGGCCTGGTCGGAGCCGTTCAACTGGGAGGTGACATGCAGGGTGACTTCTTCACCGGTCAGTGCGCCACAGTAACCGTGGTCAAAGACACAGTCCGGGTCGCCGCAGTCCGCCGGCGCCAAATCGATCGAACGGCCTGAACCCCAAGTAACCGTCAAACGAGCCGCCGAAGGCGTCGCGCCGGGCAGGTGCTGGGCGGGGTCCGAGATGACATGGGTCATGGACACTGACTCAACCCGTCGCAACGGCACCGCACCCACCGAGGCGGCCACGGCGGCGGGGCTGTCGGCATCGGCATCCAAGTCGTCAACATGCGCGGTGATGAACCGCGTCGCCGTCACCGCCAACACCGTCAGGTGCGTGCCAATGGTGCCTTCCCCGATGGCCACGTCGCTGTGAACGTAGAAGGCGACCGGCGTTTCATCGGCCAGGGCCGCGTCCAGCACCTCGGTCACAATTTCGGGGTAGTAGCCGGCGCGTTCAACTTCGGCGCGGAGGTTCGGGTCAGTCAGCATGATCCAATCCTCCCAGATCGGTCCGAACAGCGAGTTCTGCCCTGTGGATAAGACGAAATCGGCTAAGGTGAGGCCCGCGGGGAACCAACTGGCTGCGGAGGAAGGGTCTATGGCGGCAACGCAAAGCGAACACATCGAAGACATAGACGTCTCGGAGGAAATGCAGCAGTCCTTCCTTGAATACGCCTATTCGGTGATCTACGCTCGGGCTCTGCCGGACGCGCGCGACGGGCTCAAGCCCGTGCAGCGGCGCATTTTGTATCAAATGTCGCAGATGCGGCTGGTGCCGGACCGGCCTCACGTGAAATCCGCTCGAGTGGTCGGAGACGTTATGGGACGCCTCCACCCCCACGGCGACACCGCCATCTACGACGCCTTGGTCCGTTTGGCGCAGCCGTTCTCCCTGCGCCTGCCGTTGGTGGATGGGCACGGCAACTTCGGTTCGCTCGATGACGGGCCGGCCGCCCCCCGGTACACCGAGGCTCGCCTCACCCCGGCCGCCATCGCCATGACCGATGGTCTGGATGAAGACATGGTGGACTTCGTCCCGAACTATGACTCGTCCACCACCCAGCCGGCGGTGTTGCCGGCGGCCATACCGAACCTGCTGGTCAACGGCGCCGCCGGGATTGCCGTTGGCATGGCCACCAACATGCCGCCGCACAACCTAGTTGAGGTTTGCGCCGCCGCCCGCACCTTGTTGGCCAACCCGCAAGTCTCCCTCGAAGAGCTGATGCGCCTACTGCCGGGACCGGACCTGCCAGGCGGTGGACTGGTAGTGGGGCTGGACGGCATCCGTGAGGCCTATGCCACCGGCCGTGGCAGCTTCCGCACCAGGGCTGTGGCCAAGATCGAAAAGGTCCGCAGCCGCCGCATGGGCATAGTGGTGACCGAGTTGCCGTACCTTGTTGGCCCGGAGCGGGTTATCGAAAAGATCAAGGACCAAGTCCAGGCCCGGCGCTTGCAGGGCATTGCCGCGGTGACTGATCTGACCGACCGCAACTCCGGTTTGCGGCTGATGATTGAGGTCAAAGCCGGTTTCAACCCGGAAGGCGTGCT
>JAIRTF010000033.1 GCA_031255075.1 Bifidobacteriaceae bacterium
CTCAGTTGAGCCGGTCAGGGCGGCCGCCAGCGCGTTGGCGGTGATTGGCGATTGGACCCGGAAAAGGCTCTCCCGAATGGGCGCCGGCCAGTTGGCCGCGACCTCTTTGGCACGTTCAAACCACTGAGCCAGGTGGTAGTCCGCAGCGGCTGATTCGGCTGAGCCGCTGACGGCCGCCCAAGCTCCCAGAATTCGTTCGCGCCGGACCGCGTCCAACCATTCGGCGGCTGCGGCCTGGTCGGGTGAACCGTCGGCGCTCCGCACAGCTGAGATGTGTTCCGCAAAGTTATCTGCGGTGAGTGGCACACCCCGGAATTCCGCCGCCACCGAAGGATCCAACACACCCTGAAGGCGCACCAGCTTGGCTCCCGGTGAACCGCCGAATTCGATCACCGCCAGCGCATCGCGCCCCTGCGGGGTTTGGACCAGCCAGGCGCGTAAAGCCTGGTCCGGGCGGGAGGCCATCAGATCGCCAGCCTCTTGCCAGCGTTCCCGCAGGGCGGCAGCCAAGTCCCTGGGGTCATGAACCACGGTACCCAACAGCGGCAATCCAACCGCTGGGGCGGACCGCACCACCGCCGGGCTGCCGCCGGCCAACCACTCGTTGACCTGGGCCGCGCCCCAACGCTGTTCGCGGTTGTACGTCAACAAGCCATCAACCAGCAACCGGAGGCGGTCAGATTCAACCGCTTCGGTGGAGTATTTGCCCTCACCGACCAGCGCCCGGATTTGGGCCTCAGGCAGGACCGTGCCATCCGCCCTGGTGAACAGGGTGCGTCCAACGGTCATTTCGTAGACAATGGCGCCCAACGCCCACCAGTCACCGGCCCGGCCGGCAATGCCGTGGTGGACTTCAGGAGCGGCCCAACCCCAAGTCCCAGCCACTGAGCGGACATCGAAAGACAGGGCCTGCGCTACCGACAGGCCAAAATCTGCCAGCGCCAAATCCAGGCGCGGCTGTTCGGATCTGACCAGCACGTTGGCCGGCTTCAGGTCGCGGTGGGCAATGCCCAGCGAATGGACGTGTTCAATGGCGCTCGCCAATTGCTCAACAATCACCTCAACCTGGGCCTCATTCAGCTTGGGGCCATGTTTGCGGCGCAAGTCTTCCAAGGTGCCCAGCGGGAAGAACTCCTGCAACTCCCAAGTCAGCCCTTGCCACTCGCGGATCTCAACCAACTCCACGACGTGTTCCCGGTCGGCCCGGCTGAGCGCCTCCAAGGCCTTCATATCCACGCCGGCATGGGCGGCCCGGTACAACTTCATGACCAGTTCACGGCCGGTGGTCTTGTCCCGCAATAGCGCCAGATCAGCTTCGGCGCCGCCGGCGGCCAGGTCACCGATGTATTCGTAGCGTTCAGCCAACGGTTCTGGCAGCACCAACCGCCGGGTGTGCCGGCCGGCTCCATCTGCTGCCAACGGCCCTGGCCGTCCGCCGCCGGCTTCCGGTCCTTCCCGCCGGGTCCGTCCATCAAGATATTGATCAGGCAGTTCTTCCCGTCGAGTGCGCCCGTCTGCGGCTTCGCCAGGGAGTTCTTCCCGGCGCGTCCGCCCATCCAGGGCTTCGCTTGGCAGTTCTTCCCGCCGGGTGCGGCCGCTCAAATCCTGATCAGGCAGCTCCTCACGCCGGGTATGTCCAGCCGTCTGCTGTTCCGGCGGTAGTGCCTCCGGCCGGGTCTGCTCAGACCAGTCCGGCGCCGGCGGATGCTGTTCGTGCCGGGTGTGCCCAGCCAGCGGTTCTTCCCGCCTGGTGGCATCAGGCGGTGGAGCAGCAAAGCTCATATGGGCGCCTCAGACAAGGTGACATACAGCTCCCGTCCCAGGCCGAATGTCAACGGCAAAGGCAGGTGAGCTGGGGTCGTGATGGCTTCGCCATCAATCCAGGTTCCATTGGTGGATTCGGCATCGCGGATCAGCGCTTGGCCATCCGCCACATAGACGCGGGCATGGATGCGAGACACCGTGTCCTGGGGGGACAACAAAGCGGCCACCCCGGCATGCTCCGATTCGCGCCCCAGAATCACTTCCACGCCCTGCGGGAAGCGCGTCACCCGTCCGTCCGGCAAAGACAGTATGGCGTCGGGCACCGAACCTTCGGCGGCGGCTGTGGGCGCGGCATCGGGCGCTGGGAAGGACGGCGTGGGTCGGCGGTAACGGTTGGTCCGCCGTCCGCTCTGGGTGTCCTCAAAAACGGCGGCCAAGCGGGCGTCTGGCGGGGTTGGAATCGGCAGAGAGGCCTCATCTGGGGCGATCGGTTCAACCATGGCTGCCAACGGGGAGGTTTCCTCGATGCTTCCCCTGGAAGATCCCCAAGGCCGCGACTGCCATGACCCGTGCAACACGCAGAAACCCGGCAGAACCTCAAGCCGGCAGCCGCAAGCGGCCCGCACTAGTCTCGCCACGAGAGTCCTCCTAACACCACTCCGCGCCTCGCCAACTCGGCTTCGAGCCGGTCCAAATCCCCGGGTCGAGGCAGGCCCGCGAGGACCAACTCGCCGTCTACGGTCATGACCTGCATGCGCCGTGCCGGCCCTGGCTCCCAATCCGGGTTCAAGCGAATCAACTGTTGGTTGGAGCTTGCTATCAACGGCTCGTCAGACGGCAGGTCCTGTCGGTAGGGGCCTGCCACAACCGCATCCAGCATCTCCCACAGCGCGCCTGCTTTCCGTTTGGCGGCACTCGCCGTGTACCCGGTGAACGCCAGTACGTCAAGGCTAGCCTTACTTTCGCCGGGGATCTCCGGCGCAGAATCTGATCTTTCGCTGGGCGCCGGCCTGAGGCGCAGTAGGCGCAGAGTCTCAGCCAAGGCTTCGGCTTGGTCAAACGGTTCGCCGCCGGTCAGCGTCAAGCCGTCCAATTCATGCAGCTCAATCAGCCGGTTCAATTCGGCGGCCAGTTCTTCGGTAGGCATCAGCCGACCGCCGCTCGGGTCCCAGGTGTCGCGTGAAGCACAGCCTTCGCAGCGCAGAGCGCATCCCTGCACCCACAGGCCCAGCCGCCGGCCCGGCCCCAGAGCAGTGATCGGGGCCAGAATGCGATTGACGGCCACAGAAAGGCTCACGCGCCCTCCCGGATGTGCAAAATCCGGCTGCCATCCGCGTCCAAATCGAATCCGGCCACCACCAATTGGTTCGGCAAGCCGCGGGCAAACAGTTCCCGCCCAACTGGGTTGACCAGCACGGATTCGAGTTCACGGGCAATCATTCGGCCGCCTTTTTCAAGGATCTCTGGTTGGGTCACCATCATCACCAGTTGCTCTAGGGCGGGTGGCTCCAAGACCAGGTGGGCGCCGGTGTCCGTCCGCACCCGGGTGATCACATTGCGAATGAAGGCCCTGGCCAGGTCATCTGCCACCTGGCCGCGAATCGGCCGGAACACCACCACGTTGTCACCGATCCGGCCCAACAACTCGGGGCGGCCCAGGCCACCCATCGAAGGCGGGTTACCGAAGTGATCCTCAATCGCCTGGCGAATGGTGGCCTCGTAGACCTGAAGATCTTCCGGTGTGTCAGTGGGCAGGTGCTCGGTGCCGGCCACACCCTGGTTGGAGGTGAACACGATCAACGTGTCAGTGAAGTAGACCGTGTCCCCGGAGCCGTCCGTCAACCGGCCATCGGACAGGATTTGGAGGAACTTGTCCAAGATTCCGGGGTTGGCCTTTTCGATCTCATCAAACAACACCACGGAGAACGGCTGACGTCTGACAGCGTTGGTCAGTTCGCCGCCGGCGCCATGACCGACATAGCCTGGCGGCGATCCGATCAGCCGGGCATCAGTCGATTCGTCACGGAATTCGCTCATGTCAAAGCGGATCAGCGCCGATTCGTGGCCGAAGACCAGTTCAGCGATGGCTTTGGCCATCTCGGTCTTGCCCACACCAGTGGGACCGGCAAAGAACAGCACCCCGCGAATGCCGGAACTCGGTTTGGTTTGATGAGCCGAGGTCAGCCCCATAGCGGAGCGGACTATGGCGTCCATCACCCGTTGGGTGGCGCGCGGTTGACCAATCACCCGACGGGTCAGGATTTCCATGCCGTTGGCCAGCTTGGCCCGCAGTTCGCGGCCCCGCCAGGGGTTCTGCGACACACCCACCCGGTAGGACCGGATAGCGCCGTCGATGGCGTCGAAATCGGTTGGCGGCCCCTCAGCCAGTTGGCGCGCCTCCATCATGCCCCGCACCGAGAAACCTTCGGTGACGTCGGCAAAGTGGGCGGCGGCATCGGTCAGGGGAGCCGAATCGTCTGCGGAGCCGGTCAAGACCCGCGAAACCCGCCGCCGGGTGTCAAGGTCTGGGGCGGTTATCGGGATTTGGCGGATGCCATCGCCGGACAGCATCCAATGGGGCAGGTCGTTGGGCTGGTCCACCAACCAGATGGTGGGGTGCATAACGGCTTTGTCGCGGGCTCCGGGGTGGACGTGGGACCGGGCGCCGTGCGCGGCCCGCAATGATGCCAACATGGCCAGCCTGACCGGCTCAGGGAAGCCGTTCCCGGCCGACTGTTCTTGGGAAACGTAGTCAATCAAGACGGCCAGCTTGGGTTCCGCCATTTTGGTGACACCGGAGATGACGTGGTGAAGGTCCTCGAAGGCTTCATAGGTTGGTTGCCGCGGCCCGCGCGCCCTGGTTGGTTCACCTTCGATTGGTTTGGTCAGCCAGTCCTCAAGTTGGCGTTTCTTGGTTGGGTCCGCCATCCAGGCGATCCGCAACCGGTCCAGCACGTCATAGCGCAGCAACGCGTCGAAGCCGTTGGCTTCCAACAGCCGGGCGATGGCGTCAGTGGTGCTGGGGAAATCCAGCGCGCCGCTGGCAGTGCGCAGCCGGTGCAAATCCCGAATCCCGCCGTGAATCACAAACTGTGAGGCGATCGGCAAAGCCGAATGCATGGCCCGCAGCCACAGTGGCACGTCTTCGTTGTCACCCGCGAATTGGCTGGCACCGGATTGGTCGATAAGTGGTGCTGGGACCAGCGGCTCCCCTGGTGGGGCGGTTCTTCGAGCCGCCCGAGTGGCCGGCGGCTCCGGGTTCCACGGGGGCTGGATTGGGTCGGTCATCAGGGCTCCTAACAGTGGGGTGGCTAGCTAGCGATGCTTGGGCAGCTTTCGGGCCATTTCGGGTGCGGCGGCCCGTGCTGGTCTGGCGGTCCGGGTGCGGCGGGCGGAATCATCTCGCTCCACTGCTACCACCCCGGCTGGGACATGTGAGCGGCGTTCGGCCCGAACGCCCCGTTCGGCCAGTTCATGGGTCAGTTCGGCGAGATCTTCACAGGTGGCTTCTTCAGCCGCCGCGTCCTGGCCGGCGGTGGTTGGGCCCCAGGCCACCACAGCGGTGGCCACTTCGCCCCGCCGCGGGTCAACCTGTAGGCGTAGGGCGTGTTGGGGCAGGTCTTCGCGATAGGCCAGCAAGGTTGACATCGAATCTGCGCCTGCCGGGGCGTCCACCTCGTAGCCCATTGCCTCGAGGGCGGCAGTCGCTTGGGCGGCCACAAACTCGGCGTCTTGACGTTTGCGTTCGGCTTCCAGCAGTTGTTCAACTTGGCCGGTCAAAGACTCGAGTTGCTGGCGAGTCCGGGTGCCTGCGGCGCCGGCGCGCAGCGCTTCGGCTTCGGCTGATTCGATGTGGGCAATGGTCAAGACAGCTTCCTCAGCCGCCTGCCGCCAACGTTGGGTTTGGGCTTCAACCTTGGATGCGTCTCCCACGGCCATAACCAATTCCGCGTAACGGGCCTCAGCTGTTTGGGCTTGATCAGCTGCGAGTACTGCCCGGGCTTGTTCGGCCAGCCGGTGCCTGGTTTGCGGATCAGACAATTCGGCGATGGCCGCCAGTGCCCGTTCCACCGCCTGGCGCCGGTCCTCGGCGCCGGGCTCGGCCGAGTCTTTGGCCTCTGCAGGGATGGGTGGGCCTCCCAAGTTGATCGATTCCAAATCGCCTACGGCTGTGGCTGTCCGCATCGCCTTCAAGGTGGCGGCGGCACCGGCCTGTCGGCAGCGGCCTTCGGCTTTGGCGATGGCCTTGCGCAACTCGGTTTGGCGGGCGCGGATCAAGTCAATGGCTTCTTCACCGCGAGCGGCTCCATCCCCGATTTGGGCGTTGAGCATGTCCGTGGCGATGGCCATACCCAGGCGGGGAACCTCCAGGTCGCTGCCGTCCACGCCGTAGCTGGCCAATTCGGCGATCAGACTGGACAACGTGGATTCAAGTTTGCCGCAACGCGCTTCGGCTTCCCGAATCCGGCGCGCCAGCATCTCGGCCTGGTGAACCACGTAATAGGCGTAGCTCTTGGGACCGCTCATGGGGCCTGCCTCGCTCTATCCGGGGGATCAAAAACGCCAGTCTACCCTGAGGCCCCAAACGCCGTCCGGGCGGAGGCCAGCGGTCCGGTTGGCTGCTCTTGCTTGATGGCCAAGGTGAACCGGCGGGGGAGACGGCCGGCGCGGCATCGGCCACCAAGAGCGTTCACGAGGAAAGCAAACAAATTGGCTTCCGGCTTGCGGCCCAACCACAAAGCGCCGTTGGAAAGATCGCTAACAATTGCCGGGCAACCGCAGGGGAGGCGCGTAGAGTGTGCCCCATGGCAGCTCAATCGCGGCGTGCCGCAGCCCGCGACCTGCCGAATGCGCCCCGCAAGAACCTCAAGCGACCTGGGTTGACCGGCCAAGATAGTACGGGGAGAGGGCGCGCTGGCGGGTTGATACAGACCTGTGTGCCTGTGTCTGGCATGACCTGTGCGGCCTGCGAGGTTCGGATTGGCAAGCTGTTGCGCGGCCTGCCGGGTGTCACGGACGTGACCGTGTCGCGGCGCCGTGGCGAAGCGATAGTCACCTCCAACCGCCCACTGGACATGGCCATGGCGGCCAGCCGCCTGGACAAAGCCGGGTATTCATTGGCCCGTGAAAAGCGGGCCTGGATCAGCCACAATCCATCAGTTTGGTGGGACTTGGCGGCCGGCGTGGTGTTGGTTGGATTGATCGCCGTGGCTTGGCGCCAATTGGGTGCTGAGCGGTTGGGCAATGTGGTTGGCCCTGGCGGTATTGGTGCCAACCTGGCGCTGGTGGTGGTCCTTGGGGTGGCGGCCAGTTTGTCCACCTGTATGGCGCTGGTTGGCGGACTTGTGGTCGGTTTGTCTGCCAGATTCGCCGAAACCCATCCGCAGGCCACCACCGTTCAACGGCTGCGGCCGCAGGTCATGTTCAACTTGGGCCGAATTGTCGGCTTCACCGTTCTTGGCGCCATGATTGGGTTGGTTGGCGGGCTGGTCACCATTCAGGGTGCTTATCTAGGCGTCACCATGATCATTGTTGGTGTGGTCATGGGGCTATTGGCCATCAAACTGACGGACATTTCGCCGCGG
>JAIRTF010000006.1 GCA_031255075.1 Bifidobacteriaceae bacterium
CCTTGGCGCGCATGCTGCCAGTTATCCGGGCCGTTCTGGACAAGGGCCAAGGCGCCGTCATGGTCAAAGCAGCGCTGGAAGTAATGGAGATTCTGCCGCGGCGGACCGTGCGGCTGCCGTTGGCGGCCGCCACCGAACTAGAAGCCGGGTATGTTCGCGAGGCCCTGGCCGCGGCCGGGATTTGGCCGGCGGCACACCCGCCTGCGGCTGCCGGCGGCCAATCTGACGGTACTCACCGCGCTGGCGGTCTGCTGCTGACTTCGCCAGAAGGCGGTCCGGTTGTTCTGGACCAGTGGGAGAGCCGGGGGCGGCGTCACTGATGTCGCATCACCAAGGCTGGCCTGACCTGGGCCATCCGCCCCCACTAGCCGCTGACACACTCCGCATAATTCCCCTAGGCGGCCTGGGCGAGGTAGGCCGCAATATGACGGTCTTTGAACTGGCTGGGCAGATTCTGTTGGTGGACTGCGGCGTGCTGTTCCCGGAGGAGCACCAGCCCGGAGTGGACCTGATCCTGCCGGACTTCGGCCCCATCAAGGACCGCCTTGATGACGTCCTGGCATTGGTGCTAACCCACGGCCATGAAGACCACATTGGGGCCGTGCCCTATCTGTTGCGACTGCGGCCAGACATCCCGCTGGTCGGTTCACCGCTGACCTTGGCCTTCACCGAAGCCAAACTCAAAGAGCACCAAATCACCCCCGTCACCGTCCCGGTGGACGGCCGGTCAACTGTCAGCTATGGGCCGTTCACCTGCGAATTCATGGCTGTGACCCACTCCATCCCGGATTCTTTGGCGTTGACCATCACCACTCCAGCCGGCCGGGTGTTGCACACTGGTGACTTCAAACTGGACCAGCTGCCATTGGACGGCCGGGTGACCGACCTGCGTGAGTTTGCCCGCGCCGGTGAACAGGGCGTGGACCTGTTGATGGTTGATTCGACCAACGCCGAGGTGCCAGGCTTTGTACCCACCGAACGTGACATTGGCCCAGTACTGGACGCCGTGTTCGCCTCCGCGCCCGGACTGATCATGGTGGCCTGCTTCTCTTCCCACGTTCACCGCGTCCAACAGGTACTTGATGCCGCCGCCGCCCACGGCCGGAAGGTTTCATTTGCTGGCCGGTCAATGATCCGCAACATGACAATCGCCCTGGATATGGGCTATTTGGCGGCCCAGGAGGGGACCATTGTGCCGCTCTCCGTGGCGGACGCGCTGCCGCGCGATCAGGTTGTCTTTGTGACCACCGGTTCCCAAGGTGAGCCGATGGCGGCCCTGTCACGGATCGCCAATGGTGACCACAAGATCCACGTGGGCCCTGGGGACACGGTGGTGTTGGCGTCATCGTTGATCCCGGGCAACGAAAACTCGGTCTACCGGGTCATCAACGGGCTGACCCGAATGGGCGCCAAAGTGGTCCACCGGGGCAACGCCGCGGTCCACGTCTCTGGGCACAGCGCCGCCGGCGAGCTGCTCTACACCATGAATATTGTCTCTCCGCGCTGTGTCATGCCAATCCACGGCGAAGCCCGGCAACTGGTGGCCGCCGGCCAGCACGCAGTGGCCACCGGTGTTGAATCAGACAACGTGGTCCTGGCTGAAAACGGCCTGGTGGTGGATCTGGCCGGGGGCCTGGCTCAAATTGTGGGCGCTGTCGAGGTGGGCAACGTCTATGTGGACGGCGCCTCAGTTGGTGAACTGACCGAGGTGGAACTGAAAGACAGGCGCATCTTGGGAGATGAGGGCTTTGTCTCCATCTTCGCGGTGGTGGAACCCGCTGAAGGCACCATTCTGGGTGAGCCAACCATTCAAGCCCGCGGCATGGCAGAGGATTCCTCGGTCTTTGAAGACCTGGTTCCCCAGCTGGCATCCGCGCTGGAAGACGCCATGAAGCAGGGCGCCCATGATGTGCATCAACTCCAACAGGTCATCCGCAAGGTGGCCGGCCGTTGGATTTCCCGCGAACTGCGCCGCCGCCCCATGATCATTCCGGTGGTGTTCCTGCTCTAAGGCTGCGGCCAGGCTTTTCGGGGTGGCCGATGGCGCGCCTACCGTTTGCCGGAGCTTGGTGGGCGGGCGCGGTGCCTCTAGGCGAGTCTGCGCCCACACCGAATCAGGACTCTTTGAGGGCCTTGCCGCGCATTTCTGGCAGAGCCCAGGCCGCCACAGCGCCCAGCACAAAGAAGGCGGAGAACATGGCGAACACCCAAGGAGTACCCACCGCCTTGTGCAGCGGCAGCACCGCCAACACCGTGATGATGGAGGCAACCCGGCCAAAACCGGCCGCCCAGCCGGCCCCGGTGCCGCGTAGCGAAGTGGGATAAATCTCCGGCGTGACCGCGTACAAAGCGCCCCAGGCGCCAAGGTTGAAGAAGCTCAGCAACATCCCGGCCGCGATGATTGGGCCCGGGGTGTGGGCCTGAGAGAACAATCCCGCCGCCGCCGCTGAACCGATCAGAAACACGGTCAATGTCATCCGGCGGCCCCACTTTTCGATCAGCCAGGCCGCGCAGGCGTACCCGGGCAGCTGAGCCAAGGTGATGATCAGCGTGTAACCCAGTGACTTGGTCACCCCAATTCCGTCTTTGACCAGCAAAGACGGCAACCAGGTGAACGCCCCATAGTAGGCAAAGTTGACACAGAACCAGGCCGCCCAGATGGCCACTGTCCGGCGGGCCATGCCCCCGGTGAACAGCGCCGAAACCCGGGCCCTGACGGGAGTGAACTCCTCGCCGGCGTTGGCTACGTCTGCTGCCGGCGCGGCATCGGGCACCGGGTCAGTATGAGCGGCGCCCCGGCGGGAGGTGTGGCCGGCTGCTTCAAAGGCTTCGACGACCTGTTCGGCTTCATCGAAGCGGCCTTTGGACTCCAAGAACCGGACTGATTCCGGCAGCGACCGGCGCACAAACACCGCCCACAAGGCCGGCACGGCGCCTACCACCAGCGCCCAACGCCACCCGGCGGCGCCAAACGCGCCGTGCGGATCGCCCACGTAGAAACCGATCAGGGCGGCGGCGGTCCAGCCAACTGCCCAGAAGGCTTCCAACCAGACAATCATCCGGCCGCGGATCCTGGGCGGTGAAAACTCGCTCACCAGGGTGGATGCCACCGGAAGTTCGGCGCCCAGGCCCAGGCCAACCACGAACCGCAGGGCTATCAGCGCGCCCACTGACCAGGCCAGAGCGCTGGCGCCGGTGGCCACACCGTAGATCAGCAAGGTGAAGGCGAAGACCTGCCGCCGGCCCAACCGGTCCGCGATCAGTCCGCCCACCGATGCGCCAATCGCCATCCCGGCAAAGCCGGCCGCGGCTATGGCGGATTTGGAGCCGTCTGTTATCCCCCAGCTTTGCGGCAGCGCCACCAGCACAAAGGAGATCAGCCCAACGTCCATGGCGTCCATAGCCCAGCCGAGCCCGGAGCCCCACAGCAGCCGCCCGTGAAGTTTGTTGAAGCGCAGCGAATCGAGGCGCGCCGCGCGTGAATAGTTGTTCTTGGTGAGGGTCATCTGCGCGTCCTTAGCCTTTCGCCGAGCCCCTGAGCCCGGCGGTCGCCAGGCCCGCCTTTGGTCTTAGGACCATTATCCCCCCATCCCACCATGTGGTCCACCACCGTCCACATAGTGGACAATTCCGGTCTCGGCCCCCAAGCCCTCTCCTCATGAGGTATATGGCCAAGCCGCGAAGTTCGTCGTGACGTTCCCATACTGGGGCGGACGATGCCGCAGGGTCGGTGTTCTCCAGCCGACCGGTACCCCGCTTCCCCTCAGCGCCAGGCGTCCCGCGCGCCCGGGTGGGCAGCCGAGCAGGTCGCGCGGCGGCATCGTCCCGCTTGTCCGCCTCGGGTGGCTGGCGGTCAAACTGCCCACTCAAGGGGGTTGGTGGCGTTGAGAGGGCAGTTTGACGGGGTTGAGGGGCGGGGGTGCGCGGTGTGTCAGGTGGGTTGGCGGGGCGGCGGGAACTAACCTGAATGGATTGACAGTTGATCCGAAGGAGAGGGCAACGGCCAAGGACAAATCCAAGCGCCGCCGCTGGGGCAAATCAGCTCCGGCGCGCTCCAGCGCGCCTGCCCGCGGAGGGCGGACAGGCGCCAGTCCAGCGGCCGGTGCCCGGCGGGCCACCAATGCCCAACCAAAGCGATCAGGCGGAATGGGTTCAGGCGGCGCAGCCCCGCCGCGGGCCGGCGGCGCCGGGCGACCTCGCCCATCAGCGGCGGGGGTCAAGAGCAACCGGCCAGGACTGAACCAGAGCGCCATGGCCTCGCCAGACGCCGGAGCGGGCCTGGACGCGACCGCCTCAACCCGGGTGGCACCAGCCACGGCCGCGCCCGCCCCCCAAGGATCACTGCCAGGCCGAATGGCCAAGGGAGCTTGGATGGGCGTGGCCCACGGAGTGGGCGCCGGCGCCAGACGGTTTGGCCAGGGTGCGCGCGGTTTGCCGCCGGAATACCGCCGCGACGGCGCGGCGTTGGCGTTGATCTGTTTGGGCCTGGTGGTGGCCGCCCAAAGCTGGTTCGGTTTGAGCGGCGCGGCTGGCAAAGCCATCGACTGGGTGGTGGCCGGCACCTTTGGCGTGTTGAGCAAAGCCCTACCAGTGGTGCTGGTGTTCTTGGCCATCAGGCTGTTGCGCCACCCTGAGAAGAGTGAGGACAACGGCCGCATCACAGTCGGCTTCACGGCCCTGATTGTGTCGGTGGCGGCGCTGATTCACATCGGTTCGGGAATGCCGTCACCAAAGAACGGTTGGGCCGCCATTAGGGGTGCCGGCGGCGCCATCGGCATGATCGGCACACCGTTCGGAGCCCTGTTCACCCCCTGGATTGCCTTCCCAATCTTCCTGATAGCGGCCTTCTTCGGGTTGCTGGTGTTGACCAAAACGCCGGTCCGCCGCATCCCGCAGCGCCTGCGCCAGGGCATGGCGGCGTTGGGCTTCGCTTACAGTGACGACACCCCCAAGCCCAGGCCGCCGTCATATCCGCCATCGCTTGACGAATACGCCCATGATGAGGCCTACCGCCGCCCAGAGGCCAGCGGCGCCGGCAGCACCGAAACCGAGCAGGTGGCCAACTTCACCGACTTGGACACCACCGACGTGCCCACCCAATTGGATGCCGATGCCGCTCCGACCGGAACCACCGCCCGGCGCCCTGGCCCGCCGCCACCACCGCCCGGTTGGAAGGGCCGCAACCCGGCGGCCGGTTCGGGAACAGCGGCCAGCCAGGCTGGTGGAACCGGGTCAGGTCCGTTCGGCTCCCAAGAACCATCCGCCGGCCGCATGCCTTCCAAACTGCCTGGAGCCGGCGCCCAAGGTGACTTGACTGGCGACGTGCTGTACCAGTTGCCCAGCCCCGATTTGCTGGTCAAGGACCTGCCCAAGCGCAGCCACACGGACGGCGCCGCCAGAATTGTTGAAGCCTTGGAAGGCGTGTTGGAACAGTTCGCCGTGGACGCGGCCGTGACCGGCTACACCGCTGGTCCAACGGTCACCCGTTATGAGGTGGAACTAGGCCCAGGCGTCAAAGTGGAACGCATCACCCAACTTCAGCGGAACATCGCCTACGCAGTAGCCAGCCCGGAGATCAGGATCCTTTCACCGATTCCGGGGAAGTCCGCCATCGGCATCGAAATTCCCAACGCCAGCCGGGAAACGGTGCCGCTGGGGGATGTGCTGGCCAGCCCGGCGGCGCGGCGCAACAACCATCCCATGCTGGTTGGTTTAGGCAAAGACGTGGGCGGCGGCTATGTGGTGGCCAACTTGACCAAAATGCCGCACCTGTTGGTGGCCGGCGCTACCGGCTCCGGCAAGTCATGTTTTGTCAACGCCATGGTGGTGTCCGTGCTGATGCGGGCCACTCCTGAACAAGTGCGCATGGTTTTGATTGACCCCAAGCGGGTTGAGCTGACCATTTACGCCGGCATTCCGCACCTGATCACCCCAATCATCACTGATCCGAAGAAGGCCGCGGAGGCCCTGGACTGGGTGGTCAAGGAAATGGACACCCGGTATGACGACCTGGAACGGTTCGGTTTGAAGCACATTGATGACTTCAACAAAGCGGTCCGCAGTGGCGCCATCAAAGCCGGGCCAGATGAAAAACGCCAACTCAAGCCGTACCCCTATTTGTTGGTTGTAGTTGATGAACTGGCGGACCTGATGATGGCCGCCCCCAGAGACGTGGAAGCTTCGGTTCAGCGGATCACCCAGCTAGCCAGGGCCGCCGGCATCCATTTGGTGCTGGCCACCCAGCGGCCATCGGTTGATGTGGTGACCGGTGTGATCAAGGCCAACATTCCGTCCCGGTTCGCTTTTGCCACCACCTCCCAGACTGATTCGCGGGTGGTGCTGGACCAGCCGGGGGCTGAGAAACTGATTGGCCAAGGCGACGGTTTGTTCTTGCCCTACGGTTCCTCCCGGCCGCTGCGTTTGCAGGGCGCTTGGGTGGGCGAATCAGAAATCCACGCCGTGGTGGAGTATGTCAAGACCCAGGCGGAGGCTGAGTACCGGCCGGATGTGACCGCCAAGAACGGTTCCCGCCGCGTCCAAGATGAAGACATCGGCGACGACCTGGACCTGCTGTTGCAGGCCGCTGAACAGGTGATTTCCACCCAATTCGGGTCCACTTCCATGCTTCAACGCAAGCTTAGGATCGGGTTCCCCAAGGCCGGCCGGCTGATGGATTTGTTGGAGACGCGGGGCATTGTGGGCCCCTCAGAGGGATCCACGGCCAGGCGCGTGTTGGTGCCCCCGGAGGGGCTGGCAGACGCACTGGCCAGACTGAGCGGTGGCACGCCGCCAGAGGCGGATCAAGCCGACAGCGCCGTGCTTGTGACATCAGAGTTTGAACAGGACGCCACCGAGTCCTAAACCGCAGGCCACCGGCCACCTGACGGACGTGCGGATGCCCGCTTCCGCGGTGCGGCCTGGGCCCCCTAGTAGGCTAGGTGCGTGTCCTCCGCCGAAGCTGACGGTTCTCCAACGCCGCTCGCGAATATTGCCAACGCGTTGACTTTGGCGCGCCTAGTCTTAGTGCCGATTTTTGTGGTGCTCTTGATGCACAACGCCGGCGATTCGACCGGCTGGCGCTGGGCCGCGCTGGTGGTGTTCTTGGCGGCGGCGGTGACGGATCGCTATGACGGCAAGTTGGCCCGGTCGCGTGGCTTGGTGACGGACTTCGGGAAGATTGCCGACCCGATTGCCGATAAGGCCCTAGTGGTGTCCGCCCTGATTTGTTTGGGTCTGTTGCATGAGTTGTCCTGGTGGGTACCGGGCATCATTTTGGCCCGCGAGTTGGCGGTCACGCTGATCCGCTTCGCAGTGATTCGCCATAAGGTGATGGCGGCCTCAAAGGCCGGCAAGGTCAAGACAGTGCTGCAAATCGCGGCCATTTCCGGTTACTTGTTGCCGCCCGCCTTTGTGATGGCCGTTCCGGGTCTGGTTTGGCTGCCGCCCGCCGTCATGGTGGCAGCGGTGGCGGCTACGGTCGCGACCGGCGTGATCTACGTGTGGGACGCCTGGATTGTGTTGCAGGAAGCCAGCCCAGCCGCCGCGGAGGAAGCCTCCGAAGAAGACCAGGCGGACGATGCCGCAGAGCCAGTCGACACCGAAGACTCGCTGGATGCCGAGAGCCAGGTGGACGATGCCGCCGAACCGGTTAGCGCCGAAAGCCAGGTGGCCGCCGCCGCAGAGCCGATACCCGCCGTAGGCGAAGCGGCCAACGCGGCGCAGTCCGTGAGTGGCTCAGGGAAGGCGGCCGTTGCAGGCGCGCCGGTCCGCGGTGAAGACCAGTCCGCCGTGGGTGCCAGGCCGGTGCGAGCCAAAGCTCAGGGTGCCGGTCTGGGGGTCGTGGCCGGCGCTGGTCTGGCCGCTGGTGCCGGCTTGAGGACTGGACAGATCCCGTTCCCATCCGTGACAACTGCCGCCGCTAGGCGTATAGATAGTTCTGACTCGGTCAGTCCCGAGGCGCCCGCCCCGGCGCAACATTCAATGACGAAGGAAGTGGAGGCCGCAACCGTGGAGCAAACATCCGCGAAGGCGGAGAAGGCGGCAGCCAAGGCGGCTGCCCGCGAGGCGAAGATTGCTCGCTTTGAAGCCAAGGAGGCCGCTCGCGCGGCCAAACAGCAAGCCAAACGTTCCAAGACTCAGCCAGTTGAAGATGCGGCCGCGCCCGCCGATCTGCCGGAGGCCTTCGAGCCAGATGAGAGCAGCGAACTGGTCGAGGACTTGACGGTGGAAGCGGCTGAGGCCGGCGCCGAATGGACCGAATCCGAAGAGTTTGAGGCCTTTGAACCCGAAGAGTCCGCTCCGCTGGATGAATCCGTTGATGCCGACCAGACCTGGGAACCAGCCGAAGACCAGGCCTGGGAAGCCGAAGAACTGGTAGCCGAAGAAGCAGCTGAACCGGAGCCGGCCGGCGTTGAGGAGTCACTGGCGGAATTGGCCGGTGAAGAGTTCGAGGCCGCAGCCGTGCCGGCTGCGGACGCGGCTGAGGAAGAGTTCTCCCTGGTGGAAGATGCCGCCGAGGACCTGGCCGAACCAGCTGCCGCCGAACCCCAAGACGATGATTTTGATGTTGTCTCCTATGTGGAGCCGGATTTGGCGGAGCCTGAGGAGCCGGTGGAAGAAGAGCCAGAAGTGGCCGAGGCGCCAGCCCCAGCGCCAGCCACACGTCGCGGTTGGCGCCAGATGCTGGGTCGCTCCCAGCCGGTGGTCGCGGCCGAAGAGCCGCCGGCACCAGAACCGGCCCCGGTACCGCCAGAAGAGGCAGTCAAGCCAACGCGACCGGTGGAAGGCTGGCCGGATCCGACCCCAGACGCCAAACCGGCCGCTCCGGCAACGCCAATTCCGCCCCGCCGGGTTGCCGCACCCGAATGGGCCCAACTGCGAACCGTGATGCGGGCCGTGGAAGCGGACCAGGTTGACGATTCAGGACGGGCCGCCCGCCCGGCGCCCAGATTTGGGCGCAGCCCGGTCACACCCGTACCCGCCGAAGAACCAGCAGTCGCCGCCAGCCCGGCGCCGGTAGCCGTTGAACCAGAGGCTGTGGCTGAGGAAACCCTAGTTGTTGAAACACCTGTGACCCCAGAACCGGTCGCGACACCTAACCCGTTGCCAAGGCGCTCTCCAGCCATGGAAACTGCCCCCGCCGCTGATGAGGTGCCCAGCGCGCTACCGCGGCGGGCCTCGACTCTGGAGCCGGCCCCGGCAGCCGCCAACGAAGCCGTTGGCGAACCAATCTCGGCAGCTGAGGCGCCATCGGTGACTCCCGCGCCAGCTGCGAAGCCTGTCCTGGCCGAAACGCCGTCCGCCTCCGCCCAGACGCCAACCCCGGAGCCGATCGCCCCAACCGAACCGGCACCAGCCGCCAAGCCGGCCACGGCCGCTGAAGCCCCGGCCGCACCAGCCCTCGAGTCCTCCAAGCCGCCAATCGTGGCGCCAGGGCGCCGTAGCGCCACACCGGATGCCGGCCGGCCGAAGTCCAGCCCAGAATTGACACCCTTGCGGCCCTTCGCCATGGACGGGGTGGCCTCACTAGCCGCTGACAAACCAGGCGGCCAAAGTGAGCCTGAAGGCAAAGGTGAGGGCGCGGCATCGGGCACCGAAGAGGCTCCCGATCCTTACGCCGCCGCGCAAGCTAGGCTGGAAGAAATCAAGCGACGCATCGGCTGGAGCTCGCCTCCCGCCTGAGCGAGGGGAGGGCTGGATATGTCTCCATTCCGCAACATGGGCGGACTGGACAATGAGAAGCGCGCCATCACGTTGGTCAACCTTTTGCGGGAGCACGGGCTGACCGTAGCGACCGCCGAATCTTTGACAGGTGGGCTGGTCAGCGCCGTAATAGTGGACGTACCAGGGGCCTCGGCCGTGCTGCGCGGCGCGGTGGTGGCCTACGCCAATGAGATCAAACGCGAAGTGCTGGGCGTGGACCCGGAATTGCTGGCGGAACACGGTGCTGTCAACGCCGCCACAGCCGGCCAAATGGCCATCGGAATCCGCCGGCTAATGCAAGCTGATGTGGGCATCTCTACCACCGGTGTGGCCGGCCCAGAACCAGCCGATGGCGTGGAACCGGGTATGGCATTCGTGGCCTGCTCATGGGCCAAGGAAGAGCCAGCCATTCGCGCCCTGAAATTGGAAGGCAGCCGCGCCCAAGTGCGAACACAGGTGGTGACACGGGCCTTGGAACTGGCTGAAGCGACAATCCGGCAAACCACGGGAATATAGCGTTCGCTCCGGGCGTTTACCCAGTCGATGAACAACCAAAACAGCACCAGAACAGGCCGCCAAGCCCTCTCAGGCGGGCCAACGCGGTACGGTATATCCAATCAACCTCAAATCAAGGGGTCCAACGCCACTCAGAGCGAAGGGAAGGGGGCAAGGAACTTGACGCTCTTACGCAATGAACTAGGTAGCGTGTTGCGGACCAACCGGCTGCGGCAACACCGCACGCTGCGCGATGTCTCAGCGGCGGCTCGGGTTTCGCTGGGGTACCTTTCCGAGGTGGAACGCGGCCAGAAGGAGGCCAGCTCAGAGTTGCTGGCTTCGATCTGCGAGGCGCTCGACATGCCTTTGTGGCTCACCCTCCGGGAGGTCTCTGACCGCCTGGCGGCGCAGTCCGGCCACTGGGTTCCAGACTCGGTGGACGCGCTGCTGGAAGATGAGCTAGCCGGCGCGCACTGACCCCCAGGCCGAACCATTCGGCCGCCAAACTGCCGGGCTGCCTCCCGCATCATGTCTTGGCCTGCTATCCCGCAGGCCTTGGCGGAGGGTTCAGCCCGGCTGACATTTGGGGCAGTAAAAGGCCGGCCTATCCAGCGGCGGCCGCCCCACCCGCATACAAGCAATTGGCGTGGCACAACGCCTGCAAGGCAGGTGTTCCCGCCCGTGGGCCAGCGTGGTTTGGCCACGCTGAGTCAATCCGGTGGCAGTTGGGGTGCGGGCCTTGACTGACCGCCACAGCAACCGCCTGGCCGTGGCCAGCAACCCAGCCGGGTCTGGGATCTGCTCACAGGGCCGGTCCGGGCGGATTTTCCAGGCGAACAACGATTCAGCCATGTAGATGGTGCCGATTCCGGCTACCACCGTTTGATCCAACAGCGTTTCCCCAATACCGCGCCGTCCTTGCGCCGCGATTCGCCGGCCACCTTCTTCTGGATCAAAGCCATCTGCCATCACATCTGGTCCCAGCCGGGCTGTGAATTCACCGGCTTGGCGGGTTGGGACCACATCTGCCATGCCGAGTTTGTCCCCAATTGCCACCCAGGATTGGTTGGCCAGTACGGCTCTGGCTGTCCACCGGTGGGCTCTTGACCTGGCCTGGGGTTTGCCTTGGGCTGCTGGTTCGATCAGCCAGGCTCCGTCCATCCGCAGATGCGAATGGAAC
>JAIRTF010000097.1 GCA_031255075.1 Bifidobacteriaceae bacterium
TAGGAGGTGGGTTGGGCCAGTTTCATCCCCATGGTGTCAACTACCCGGAAATCGGTGGCCTGCGGGATGGCCACGTTGGGGCCGGCCTGGACCACGTCAAATGGGCCGTTCACTTCATCGATTGCGAACCCGCCGGTCAGCTCTTCGATCGGTTGGTTGTAGCGAGCCACCTTGCGTTGGCCGTTCTCCATGTTGACTACCCAGACGGAGGAATCTGTCATGTCGACAGCCTCCACCGGGTAGCCGGGCCGGGTCACGGCCAGCGCCACAACAACGGTGGGCAACGCCAGCCAGCCCATCGCTTTGGTCCATTGTCTAACTGTGGGGGTCTTCATCATTGCTCACATATCCGAAGTTTCTGCTGGCTAGTGCGCTGCTCGCGGACCAACTGCACCTCTATGCAAACCGCTCCCTCCCCAAAATCTGATCTGGGCAAAGCGATCTCATCCTCACCGGTGGTGTGGACTTGGTCCTGGGTGGCGAGCAGCCACCATTTGTACTGGTCACCCTGCTTGGGTGAGGGGTTATTCCATGAGAAGACTGGGTCGCCTTGCTTGTCCAGGGTGACCCGGCCGCGTTCGAGTTGCGGCAGGGGGTCTTCTTGGGGAACCAGGATGTCGCCGTCTTGGGGTTGGCTGTTGGTTGGGCCGCTGGACTGTTCTGGGCTGTCCTTGCCAAGCCAGATGATGGCCACCGCTACGGCCGCAACCAGCAACGTGGCCAAGAATATGGCTATCGGGCCGGCCGCCCGGGACCGCCGCGATTCCTCTTCGGTTTCGCTGACCAGTACCAGCTCGTCCGCCGGTGGTTTTCCCCGGTTGGCCGATGCCGCCGGACCGCCCCCGTACCCAGGCACCGCTGGGTAGGCACCAGGTGGTGGCGCGGCGGGCGAAGCGGCGTAGGTCGGGCCGGCCGGGCCGGCCGGCCTGACTGGCGCCAGGCCAGGGTCGATTGGTCCGCCTGGCGGCACCATTGGACCGGCGGCTGGTGGCATTGGTTGAGCCAGCGGCAGGCCTCCGGTTTGCGGGGGCCGCCTGACTGGCGGATGTTCCAGGCTGTCTCGCGGCAGGGCCGAGGTGATGGACACGGCCGGGGCAACTGGCATAACTGGTGCGACGGCCGCAGTTGGCATGGCCGGAGCGGCTGGGGCCGCTGGAGGCGCGGGTGGCGCGGGTGGCGCGGGTGGCGCGGGTGGCGGGACTGGCTTGGCCACCGGCGCCGGCTTAGCCATTGCCTCTGGTTTGGCCACTGGTTCCGGCTTGGCCACTGGCGCGGGCTTGGCTACCGGTGCCGCCTTGGCCACGGGCTCGGGTTTGGCCACTGGTTCGGGCTCGGCCACGGGCGCGGGTTTGGCTACCGGTTCCGGCTTGGCCACTGGTGCCGGCTTGGCCACTGATTCGGGTTTGGCTACCGGTGCCGCCTTGGCCACGGGCTGGGGTTTGGCCACTGGTTCTGGCTTAGCCCCTGGCTGGGGCCTAGCAGTTTGTCCGGCCGCCGGTTTGGCGGCTGGTGCGGGCTTGGCCGGTGGCTCTGGTTTGACAGCGGGCTCTGGTTTGGCGGCCGGGGCCGACTGGGCAACAGGCTGCGCTTGAGCGACCGGCGCTGGTTGAGCCACCGGCGCCGGCGCGGCCGTCGATGCCGGCTTGGCAACAGCTGCCGCTTGGGCCGCAACTGCCGGCTTGTCCACCGGCGGTGACTTCGGGGCGGCTAGAGCAGACTCGGTTTCGGACGCCACCTGGGTGGGTTTGGCCGGCGCTGCCGGCTCGGCAGGCGGTACTTGGCGGGCGTGACGCCCCCATGGACGCAGTTTGGCCGCCGGGTGCGATCCACCGGCTGCGGGTGACGTGGTCTTGGGCTGAGGGGGAGGCGGCGGGCTGACCGCGGCCGCAGGACTTGCCGCCGGCGGCTGACCGCTGGCGGTGTTACCGGATCCGGCCTTAGCCGGGGTGGCAGTCGGCTTAGCTGGTGCTGGGGCGGCTGGAGCGGCATCGGCCACCGGCTGGCCTTTGGTGGCCGCGGCGGCGGCCCGGGCGGCTGCCTTCAGGACCGGCGGCGGCGGGGCGATGTTGCCCTTGGCGGGCGTGTGGTCCGGCTCGCGGCTGGCAGCCTTGGCTTGGGGGGCGGGCACCGGAGCCCCGGCGATAGTCGCCGCCAAAGCAGCGGAGAACTCAGCCATCGTTGAATATCGCTCATTCGGCAAGGCGGCCAAAGCAGCCGCCAAAGCGGTGTTCAACGAATCGGGAATGTCCTCGCCACGAAGCGGCGGATAGGCGGCCGCCCGGCCCTTGCCAGACAAACCGGCAACCCGCGCCGCACGGGCCGGCGAACGCCGCGCCATCAACGCATACAAAACCGCCGCCAACGAATAGACATCATGGGTCGGAGCGGCCGCGACAGTTCGGCCAACAGTTTCCGGAGCCGCCCACTCCTCTTGCTTACGGGCCGCCTGGTATGGCGATCCCATATCGACAGCACAACCAAAGCCAATCACCACAGGACTTCTGGTGCCCAATACCAACCGAGAAGGGCGGACCGCGCCATGAACCAAACCGAGTTCATGAACCCGGCCAATCACCTCAGCTATCGACATAATGGCCCGCACGGCCGGCTGCCACGGCAACGATCGGTGAGCTACCGCCTCGGCCAGAGTGGTGCCCGGCGCAAACTCCGTCACCAGGGTGGCCCGGCCATCAGCGGCCTGGGGATGCCCCACCAAATGGGCCACACCGTCAAGTTGAGTCAAGCGCAACAAGATCTTTGCCTCGCGCTCCAAAGCCGCCGGTTCCCCCAGGCGCACCAGGCGTGGCGAAGAAGTTGTGGTGTCTTCCATGACGAACAATTCGCCACTGGAGCCCAGAGGCTCACCGCCGGTCAAACCGGCCAGAGTAGGTGGCGTGGCCTGCCCGCCCATCAGTCGTGGTCCTTCCTGAATTCTCGCCTTCACTGGATGGGCGCACTCCGCCCAAGTGGGGAAAGCCGCCGCGATCCCCAAAGCATGGTATCCAAGCCCGCTCCGAAATGCCCAAAACCGCGGGCATTAACACTCAACGAGTTTTGTCAGTAGCGGTAATAATCCGGTTTGTAGGGGCCCGCCACGTTGACGCCGAGGTATTCGGCCTGGGCCGCCGTCAAGGTGGTCAGTTCCACTCCGAGGGCATCCAAGTGGGCCCGCGCCACCTGTTCATCAAGGTGTTTGGGCAGCCGCGAAACAGCCTTCCCGTAGGCGCCGGGGCCGGCCTGCCACAACTCAACCTGAGCCAGCACCTGGTTGGAGAAGGAACAGGACATCACAAAACTGGGATGACCGGTGGCGTTGCCCAGGTTTGCCAGGCGCCCTTCGGACAGGACCAACACGGAGTGGCCATCGGGGAAGACCCACTCGTCAACCTGGTCTTTGATCCGCAGGCGTTCTACCCCTGGGAAGGCCGCCAGCTGGTCCATGGCGATCTCGTTGTCGAAGTGCCCAACGTTGCAGACCACGGCCTTGTCTTTCATGGCCGCCAAGTGCTCCACCGTGATCACGTCCCGGTTGCCGGTGGCGGTGATGAAGAAGTCCCCCACTGGGGCGACCTGTTCCAGGCGGCAAACCTGGAACCCGTCCATGGCCGCCTGCAAAGCGCAGATCGGGTCGATCTCTGTGATCACCACCCGGGCACCCTGGCCGCGCATCGCCTGGGCCGCGCCCTTGCCGACATCTCCGTAGCCGGCGATGACCGCCACCTTCCCGCCAATCAGAATGTCGGTGGCTCGGTCCAAGCCATCTGGGAGCGAGTGGCGGATCCCGTAGATGTTGTCAAACTTTGACTTAGTGACCGAATCGTTGACATCTATGACTGGGAAGGCCAAGGCTTGGCGGGCCGCCCAGGCGGCCAGCCGGTGCACGCCAGTGGTGGTCTCTTCGCTGGCGCCCACCAAATGGGCGGCGGCTTTGGTCCACCCGCCCGGCTGGGCTTCAGCCCGCTCAATGATCAGCTGTTGGACCAGTTGCCCTTCGGCCGAGCCGGCCAACTCTATGAAACTGGGTGCAGACTTGCCCAGCCGCTCGAATTCGGCGCCG
>JAIRTF010000110.1 GCA_031255075.1 Bifidobacteriaceae bacterium
GGGATCTGGTAGCAAAGCGACTTACCGGCGCCAGTCGGCATCAACACCACCGCATCGCCGCCAGCGGTGACATGCTCAATTGCCGGTTGCTGCAGGCCTCGGAAGTGGCTGTAGCCAAACACTGACTGGAGCACTCCGAGGGCGGTTTGGCCCGCCTCGATGGCGGCCGCAGGTCGGCTGGTTTCGATCACGCCAAGAGGCTAGCCCACCCCTCTGACACCGAAAACGGCCCTTTCTGCGTGGAGGTGCCCGCGCGGCATCGGCCACCAAAGACAGCGGCCAAAGCCCAAACCGAATCCCTACCCAAATCACGGGCTCCACCAGTTGCGTTAGGGCGGTAGGAGGGGCGTAAGATGGCCACGCCAAACGTTGGTTGTCCGCCGTGAAGGGGACTTGGCCCACAGCCCGCGCGCGGCTGCCTTGCAGCGCGGCCACCGGATTGCTGCCACACCAACGACGGTCCTCCAGATGCCGTGCTGCGCCTCCGCAACCATTAGTAGGACCGCAAGTGACTCTGGCAATAGCCCTGGGCTGGCTAGGAGCAGTAACCGCCGCGGTGGCCACCGCGCCGCAAGTGATCAAGCTGCTCAAATCCCATGATCCATCAGGTATCTCCGTCTACGGTTGGGTGGCGGCGCTCGGCTCCAACCTGGGTTGGCTGGGCCACGGCTTCCTGATCGGCATGCCGAACGTGATTGTGCCCAACGCCGCAGCCATGACCTGCACTTTGATGATTTTGTACCAGCTTCACAAGGTGTATGGCTTTTCGCTGGCGGCCCGGCTGCTGCCCGGCGCGGCGTTGGGAACAGTGCTGATCGTCATTGACGGCGCCTGCAGCCCCATCCTGTTTGGTCTGTTGGCCCCCATTCCGGGCATTGTCAACACCGGTATGCAGGCCATTCAGTTGCTCCGCGCCGAAAAGGTCACCGGGGTGCCGTTGGGCATGCCGGCCGCTTTGGCGCTCAACTGGACCGTCTGGTTGGCCTGGGCCTTGGTGGTGCACGATGCCGCGACAACCATCGCCTCGTACACCAGCGGCACTCTGATCTGGTTCAACCTGGTCTGGCGGATAGCTCGCCACTGCGGGGTCAGACCGCTCGGGCGGCGGACGGCGGGGCGCCTGGCGGAGCCTGCCACTTCTCCGGATCAGGCTGTCGCGACCGTCCCACCTGCGGCGGAAACCAAGGCTCGCCACTCGCACGTCGCCCGGGCGGCCACGGCGGCGGGTGTGGCCAAGCGGCGACGCGGCACAAGCCGGGAGAGAATCCGACCCGGCACCAACCGGCTGCAAACCATTCGAATATCCGGCGGGGCAAAGCTGCGGCGTTTGGCCGCCAAACGACGGCCGGCAGCCCGCGGAAAGCATCTTTGACAGGTTCTGCGTAAAGCGGAATATCCCCTAGCCTGTCCGTGTTTAACCACACGTGACGAAATTCCCCCACCAGGTGCGCGGCCAGGGCACCGTCTCCAGTGCGACGCAGTTGCCGTACCTTATGAGCCGCCTGGCAGCCAAAGGCCGCGCCTGTCTCCGTTCACCCAGGATTGCCGCCCTGACCCTAACCGCGCTGGCCGCCGCCACTTTGGGCGTGGCAATACCAGCGGCGGATAGTCAGGCAAACGGCGCTGAAACCGCCCTTGAACTGACCGTTGATTCCAACGGCAATGGCCAAGATGCAAACCCAGGCGACGGCCAATGCCTCACCGCAGATGATGTCTGCACGCTGCGCGCCGCCGTTGAGGAGGCCAACGCCACCCCCAGTGAACAGGACGTTCGCGTCGATGTGGCGGCGGATTTCGAAGCGACCATCACCGTGGCAGACAACCCGGCGGAATACATGACCACCGAGCCGGCCTCGGCTGAGGCGAACGCTGGGGCCTATTTCCACCTTCTGCGGACCATGACCGTGGATTTGGGCAACCGTTTGCACATCTCACCGGCGGCCGGCGGCGGCACCAACCGGGCTGCTGCTTTCTTGGTGGCCGCCCCCAAAGTGCAGCTACTGGGCCTCAAGGATGTCTATTCGAACTGCACCTCGGTCGTGTTTGGGCCGGATTCCGACGGCTCAACCCTGGCCGGCGGCTCCGCTTTCAACCGGGGGGTATATCTGGCCCGTTCGATGGTTCAGGTCCTCCCCGGTGCTGATGACATCACGATCCGCGACTTCGCCATGGGCCGCTTCGCCACGAGTATGGGCATGATTCAGGTGTCCGCCTACTTGGGCAACGGGGCAACCGGCACTGATCGGGTCCACAACTTGGCCATCAAGAACGTTGTCTTCGATAACACACCCACCTCTGCCGGTTCCACGACCTGCTCCTCAACCAGCCAAGCGGGTTGTTCTGCGACAGCCGTCGAACTGGGAACGGGCGCCGGCGTGGACGGATTGACCGTGGCGGGATGCACTTTCAACTATTTCCGGGCCGGCAGTTGGGCGTTCAACGCCCGCAATGCGGCCCACGGGTCTGGTTGGGACATCCGTGACAACACCTTCACCCGCGTTTCGACTGGCAGAGAAGTTGGTGACGCGACCGTCTCACTGCCGCTGAGACAAAACTTTGACGGCACCAGCTACGTCCGTCGGAACCTGTTTGACAACGCTGGCTCCAATGCCGGGCCGGCCCGCCAGGACAACGCCGTCTATGCGATTGGCGAATCCAATGGGACTAAGGCCTCCAATCTGTTCGTCGAGGACAACGAATTCAACGGCTACTCAGCGCAGTCCGTGTTGTTTGATCAGATGGGTACAACCACTGTCAGGCGCAACACCTTCGGCACGGCCAGCGCCAGCCAGTCCACCACTGCCGATGAGGAAACCATCGGCACGAAGCATGACGTGGGCGCTCTGTTCATGAACTGGAGCAACACCTCCAACCGCAAGATTCTCACCTGGCGGCCCACCCTGGCATTGGTCTCGGGTTGCAACATCAACGCCACCATCCAACCGCCACGCGATTCGGACCTGCCCGCCAACCAAGCTATGCCGCAGCTTCCCGTCACCATTGACTTCTATTGGACCAGTTCCCGTACCGCCGAGGAGTATCTCGGCAGCGTGGATGTCAAGACCGCTGCCTCCCAAACTGTCAAGGTCCCATATCTGCCTGAAAAGTCAGGCGGTTTGCTGCGTCTGCAAACTCACGGCACGTCCCCGGCCGGCCAGCCGGAGTCTTCGCAGTATTCGCGGACTGTCACCATTGCCGGAACGGCCAGCGCCAGTTGCAATGCTCCGTCCATGTCGGTTGATCTGCGCGCTTGGCAGGACGTCACCACCACCAATCCCAGCTACGAATCAATCCAGACCACCGGCACAGAGGTTCCTTCGGGCTCTGTGGTGACCGCCTCCAAGCCGCTGTGGTTCACTTACGCGGTAACCAACACCTCCTCCATTGTGCTGCGAGATGTGGCCGTAAGCGACTCCTACGCCAGCCCGGTCTGCGTCATCCCCCGCATCCGCCAGGGCTCGGTCGGCACCTGCTGGGCCCAACGCCTCTAGCGCCCGATGCCGCGCCCCACCCTGCTAAGTCCAGGTGCCCTACGAGCGGCACCCCAGGGTAGGAAAAGAGGATGTTGGCTTCAAAAGCAAATCGGCTTATCCAAGAAGGTCGTCGAGCGGCACGGTCACTCTCGCCCTGGGGCAGCTTGGCGCCACTGGGCGATGGCGCTGAGCGCCTGGGCGACTTCCCAGTCGTCTCTGGGGTTGCACTGGCACCAGCGACGCTCGTCCTCGTCAAGGTCGCGGAGGAAGGCGTAGCGGTGCTGGACTGCGGCCATCCAGGCAGACAGTTTGACCTTGCCGGTCAGGTAGCCGATGGCCTCACTGCGGAAAGACGCATCCTTGCGGTCATGTAGCACCTGTTCGGGATCGATGGGACCCACTCCGCGCTTGTCGCGGACGATGTCCCGGTAGGTCTTGAGGATCCAGAGTCGCCGTGTCAACGGCTCGTCGAACGGCCTGCCCGCGTACCACGCGAGGTCGTAGAGGTCGCGGGCCAGATCAACGCGGCGGAAGCGGGCGAGCTTCTCGGCTATGGCCTCGACCTGGTTGACGACAGGAATCGTAGGCAGATCGAAACCGTAGACCCGATGGATCGGCACCTGCACCGGAGCCAGCATCTCAACCTCGAGACCAAGTCCGTGGCGGGCGAGTTCAATCTTGGCAGCGATATTGGGGCGGCCGAAAGGCGTGTCCACCAGCAGCGTAGCGCGCCTACCATCGTCGCCGAGGTCGGTGGCCTGGAAGCGGAACCCATCGATGCTGACGTCCCCGATGGCGGCCAGCGTGTCGATGGCCAGAGACTCGTCGGCTGCGGCGAAGTCCAGGTCAGTGGAGAACCGGCCAGTGTTCCCCGCCCGGTACTTTCGCAGAGCGGTGCCGCCCTTGAACACAAGTCCGCGGTCGAACAGCCCGACGCGACTCAGGTGGTAGAGCGCATGGTCTTGGGCGATGTCGAGCAGCGCGGCATCGCGGGCATTGCGCACGCCTTGGTAATGGCGGGCCAAATGGCCCTCGGTAATCCGACTCACGCACCCACGCCCCCAGTCAGGTACGGAGCGAGGTCCGCGTCGCTCACTTTCGCCACCGGGTCGTAGTGGGCACCCGCTTGCCGTCTCCCGCCAAACCACACCTGGTTCACAGGCGGATGGCTTTCAAGCAGCTCTTTTGCAACTGTCTCCGCCCCTGAGATGCGACAGAGGTAGGCCGCACGCTGATACGCGGACTGAGGCAAGCCTTCCAAGCAGGTCTTGAGACCAGGAGCTCTCAGTCGGCTTCCCGCCTCGGGGAGCCACTGGGCCAACCCGGCCAGGTCCTGATACCCCGATGGCCTCGCAGCAATGCCAGCCACCAACCCATCCACGTTCCAGTGCGGGAGGCCGTCGCTCGCTGCGCTCCCCCGTTCTGCTAGGGCAAGGCCGACGACTCGCCAGTCAGACATCGCCTTCGGCAAAGCGACACCGGCGGGCAACGACACCACTTCGCGCTCAGGAAGCCGCTGGGACAGGCCCAGGACGGTGGCTGCCGATTCCATCGCCAAGACCCCCGGCCAGCCAGGGCGAACAGCCAGCTGGGCGCGGAACTCAATGAATCGGTCGCCCGATCCGAAGGCCCCCGCCCGGGCGCCTGGAAGGAATTCCCACGCCCCACGAGTCCGAACACTGCCCAGCCAACCCAAATCCTCCAGCCGATACGCCAGGCTCGGAGCATCTGCCTCTCGGTCACAGGCCCCCGTTTCCACCGCCAGACGAGCCAACTCATGCATTGTGACGACACGGGGTTGGTCGAGTTCCAAGCGCTCAACTATCCCCGCCACCCGGCGGGGCAGCGACCGCGCTGCGACTGTCATTCTCCCCCTCTTTTCCAGAATATGTGTAAATTACGGACGCATCCGACAATAGCAGGAGTCTCCGGCTAGGGGAAGACGGGCAGGAGAACTGAACGGCCTTGGCTAGGACCCTTTACGTGACTATCGCCTTTCTGCTGGTGATCCACCCCGCAACACCGAACTTGGAGCGTCTACCAATCTTGCGGCAAGCCAGACCCAAATGTGTCGTCTTGTGCTTCTGGTCGGCATCCTGGCCAGCCGCTGCCAGCAGTGAGTACAGGGGCGGGGGCCAGAAGTGACACTCGGCTCACGGAGATTCTGGCCTACTGCCCTGCAAACGCAGCAGCCGCCGTCCATTCGCTTGTCCGGCATCGGTCTCCACGTAGACAACCGGAACGCGGCCGCGGCTCCGCGATTCGGCCCAGGCCAGTACGTCAGAAACCTCTATCCCTGGCTCTATGCGATGCTCTTCGCACACCAAACCGTCAGGGCTCCAGAAGTAGACCCGGTAGGCGGGGAAGTCGTCTTCCTCGGTGACGTCCCTGGGGTCAACCGGGCTCGATTCTAGGTCCACGGGTTCGACACCTTGGGAGAAACAGTCTCAGTAGACGCA
>JAIRTF010000001.1 GCA_031255075.1 Bifidobacteriaceae bacterium
GGCAAGGCTGTTGGCGAGGCCTACCGCTACCTGCTGGAACTGCGAATGCAGCGGGGTCCCCTGGGGGAGGACGCGGCCAAAGCTGAGCTACTCAGCTGGTGGTCTAGTAAGCATCCGAACGGTTAGGTCCGGTCACCAGCACGTCAGAGGTGGCGTCCAGTACCTGGGACAAGAACTCGATGTGGCGCAGCACCGCGGCTTCGCCGCCGACTTGGTCTTGTGCCTCGGCGATAGCTTCTAGGTCCAGCAGCCACTTGGCTTGACGCCGAGCCGCGCGGCCGGCGCGACCGCCTTGCTGAGCCACCATGGCCAAAGCCCAGATCCGTTCGGCCAAGGCCTTTTCTCCGGCCTGGAGGGCTTTGAATTCGGCGGCCTCGCGGGCTTTGGTGGCCGCGGCCTGGTCAGCCAGGCGAACAATGCCGCTGACCCTGATCAGACGCTCAATGTGGGTATTGCGCTCTCTGGAATCCTTCGAGGACAACGCCCAGTAGTCTTCATCGGCCAGGCCGGTCTCTTCCGGGCCCTCACCTTGGGTAGGTCCAACCGGTGTGCCATCCCGTTCCAGGGTGTGATCGGCTTTGGCCTGTTCAGCGGAGTAACGGTAGATGGCCAGACCGAAGTATTCATAGATCGGCCGGGCTTGGCTCTGGGGCACCCCAATGATGGCCAAATGGAAGGCCTTCGAGTAGGTGGACAGGATCTTCTTCCAGATGTCCGGGTCAATGGTGTTGCCACCGTGGGACAGGTTCATCACCAGGAAGTCGGTCTCAGCCGGCTTTGGCAGTTTGGCGACCGGTGTGTCCAGGGAGGCGATGGTCAGGCTGATCTCGTCATCTTTGCCGAACTTGACGGTGGTGCCGGCCGGTCCGTAGGGGGTGGTGAACTGGGAACGGTTGTCCAGGTAGACAATGCCGAACGGTTTGCCCTCGTGATACTTCAGCCGGTAGTTGACCAGTTTGGAGATCAACGCCATCGAGGTGAGTGTGGTGCCGGTGCCGGGCGCCAGGTGCAGCAGGGCTTTGCCCTCGTCACGCGAATAGGCGGCCAGGGCACGGTTCATGGCCACCACTTGGTAGTAGCGCAGGCGCCGGTCCGACTTGCGGCCGGGCAACAGTGACCGGTCGTAGTCGCGGCCAATCAGGTGGCCGCCATCTGGGCTCAACCCGTGCAGACGCATGTAGGCCCGCCAGGCCCGGGTGGGCGATGACGGCAACTTGATCCGGACGGTCCGGCGCGAGGAGCTGAAGTGCTCAACAATGTCATGTCCGTTGGTGGCGCAGGCCAGCGGCACATCCAGCAAGCTGGCTTGCCGGATGGCACGAGCCAAAGACTTCTCCGGGTCATGTTGGGCGCCAACCGTGGCGAAGACGGCCGTCGGCGTGCCTGGCTTTGAGCTGAGCACATAGGCCACCAGGTCCGGCCGGGGGCCGTGGTGATGCCGACGGGCAACCGATGGCGGGTTGGGGCGTTCTTGGAGCGGGTAATCGGCAATTACTTGGCGACGGCGCCAACCTGCCCTCTTCAATAGATTTTCAATCAACCACTGGCGGGAACCGGGCCTGGCCCGGCTGCCGAGTTCGTTTCGGTCTGTTGTCCTAGGGCTGCGGCGCGCAGGTTCTGGTGCACTCATAACTCAAAATCTATGAAGGTTGGCACTGATTCGACTCCGTTCGTTCCGGTTTCGTCACCATGTGGGATGGTTCGTGCGGTGGGCGGTTGTGGCACTAGGAAGCTTAGCGCTCCACATCACCCGAGATAAAGGCCTCAACCAACCCACGGGCTTTGCCGTCCTCGTACTGCACCGGAGGGGACTTGAAGAAGTAACTCGAGGGGCTGGTCACAGCCCCACCCACGCCACGATCAAGCGCTATTTTGGCGGCCCGCAGAGCGTCGATGATGATGCCGGCGGAGTTCGGTGAGTCCCACACCTCCAGCTTGTATTCCAAGTTCAGCGGAACCTCGCCGAAGGCCCGTCCTTCCAGCCGGACGAAGGCCCACTTGCGGTCATCCAACCAGGCCACATAGTCCGATGGGCCGATGTGAATGTCCCGCTCCGGCAGCGAGTGATCCATGTTGGAGGTGACGGCCTGGGTCTTGGAGATCTTCTTCGACTCCAGCCGGTCGCGTTCCAGCATGTTCTTGAAGTCCATGTTGCCGCCCACGTTCAGCTGGTACGTGCGGTCCATGATGACGCCCCGGTCCTCGAACAACCGGGCCAGGACGCGGTGCGTGATTGTGGCTCCGACCTGGGATTTTATGTCGTCTCCAACGATCGGCACGCCGGCCGCCTCGAACTTGGCGGCCCACTCGGGATCCGAGGCGATGAAAACCGGCAGGGCGTTGACGAAGGCCACCCCGGCATCGATCGCGGCCTGGGCGTAGAACTTGTCGGCTTCCTCACTGCCCACCGGCAGGTAGGAGACCAGCACATCGACCTGCTTGTCGCGCAGTTCTTGGACCACGTCCACCGGTTGGGCGGCGGATTCGGCGATTGTCTCGCGGTAGTACTTGCCCAGGCCATCCAGGGTCACGCCACGTTTGACCTCGACACCGAGGTGCGGCACATCGGCAATCTTGATGGTGTTGTTCTGGCTGGAGACGATGGCTTCGGAGAGGTCTTTGCCAACTTTGTCCGCATCCACATCAAAGGCGGTCACAAACTGGATATCGCGAATGTGGTACGGACCAAACTGGACATGCATCAGGCCCGGCACTGTGGCTTCGCCATCTGCGTCTTTGTAGAACTCCACCCCTTGGACCAGCGACGCGGCGCAGTTGCCGACGCCAGCGATAGCGACCCGGATGGTACTCATAGATTCTCCTTGTTACTTGTGGTTTCAGGGCCGGCCGCCCAGCCGCGGATTGGCAGGTGGCCGTTTTCGCGGGGGGTGCCGCGTTCCCAGTCGATTAGTTCTTCAAGCCACCTGACTTCGCGTTCAACCTGGTCAATGGCGTGGCGTTGGAGCTCTTGGGCATATTGATCGGCGCCGGGGCCCCGGCGCACCGCAGTTCGCGCTCGCTCCAAACGTTCGGCCATGCGGGCCCGGCGTCCTTCGAGGATCCGGAGCCTGGTGACGGCGTCGGTTTGGGCGAACAGCGCAAAGCGGACATCGAAATTTTCGTCTTCCCAGCTAGCCGGCCCGGCTTGGCCCAACAGCGACTCCAGGTGGGAGCGGCCGGCTTTGGTCAGCCCGTAGACTATCCGTCCCCGCCGTGAGCCGGCCAAACTGCCTTGACCGGAGGGATCCTCCGGGTCTTCTGAGGCTTCGATCAGGCCCCGCGCGGCTAGGGCTTTGAGGCACGGGTAGAGCGAACCGTAGGAGAACGGCCGCAGCATGCCGAGCATCTCATTGAGGCGTTTGCGCAGTTGGTAGCCGTGCATGCGGGCCGTGTGGAGTAGGCCCAAGACGGCCAACTCAAGGACGGCGGAACGGTTGCGCACGGGCTTCTTTCGCAGTTGAACTACTGGGGATGTATCG
>JAIRTF010000042.1 GCA_031255075.1 Bifidobacteriaceae bacterium
CAGACCGGGAATTTGCCTTGACCGCCGGCGGCGATCTCCGCGAAATGTTCGCGTTGAATCATGGTTGGCACCACGGCCACGCCTTGTTGTTTGGCGCGGGCCATCATTTCGGCGTCCAAACCGGTGCCGTGCTCAATGCAGTCCAAGCCGCAACGCAGGGCTTGATCGGCTCCCTCGGCGGAGAACACATGGGTGGTAACCCGGGCGCCCACGGCGTGAGCCCGCTGGACGGCTTCGCTCAGCAGATCATCTGGCCACAGCAGAGCCAGGTCTGGAGTTTCCATGGAGCGGTCAATCCAATCGCCCACCAGTTTGACCCAGCCGTCCCCGGCCAGGGCTTCTACTTCGACCGCGTCCGGTAGTTCTTCGGGTTCAATGTCCCGCGGCAGGTAGCGCAGGTAGCGCCGCGCCCGGGCCAGGTGCTGGCCACAGCGGATCATTCGGGGCGCCCACGGTTCATCATCCAACCAGCGGGTTGAATAGGGCTCACGCGGACACCCGGCATCTCGGGCCAAAAGCACACCGGTGTTCCGGTCAGCGATGGCCTGTTCGCGCGCCTCTTCCGGCGGGACTGCCCCATATTCGCCGAGTCCAATGTGACAGTGCACATCCACCAGCCCTGGCAGCACCACGCCTTCAATTCTCAAGTCAGCTGACCGGGTGGGCCGCTCCATGGTGAGCTTCCCGTCTACCGCCCACACGTCTGTCAGTTCTGTTTCGCCATCCACTACTACCGCCCCGGATAGGTGGATCACCTCGCTCGCCATGTGGCGCTCCTTCAGCTAATTCGCCGCCGCCTCGGGGGCGCCTGCCCCGAAATCGGTTCGAGGTAGCGTGGCGGCGCGCCCCCAAGGCGCCGACTGCTTCCAACCATTAAACGTTGGATTTCGCCGAACTCCAAAACGGCGCAGACACCGCCGCAGCCGCCATCGCAGATGCCGACTCACCGAAGAGCCCGCCCAGATGATCAGTTGAACAGTCCGCCCAAACCGGTCGGAATCCGGCCTGGCCCACCGGCTTCGGAACCGTCCCCACCCAAACCGAAAGCCGAACCGGGGGCGGCCGGCGCGGCATCGGGCGGGGCTTGGCGACCCTCCCGGAAGGCCCGTTCCTCGGCCGCCCGTTTGGCTGGGTTGCCGCTGCGTGATTTCTTGGCCTTGGGCGGTGGCGCCATCCGGCCCTTGGATTTCTTGCCGCCGCCACCGAGTTGCGGACGGCCGCCACGGGCCATTGACCGCATCATGGTTTTGGCCTGGTCAAAGCGTTGAAGCAGTTGGTTGACGGATTGGACGGTAGTGCCGGAGCCGCGGGCAATGCGGGCCCGGCGTGAGCCGTTGATGATCTTCGGATTCGCCCGCTCAGCTGGTGTCATGGACCGGATGACAGCTTCGGTGCGGTCCACTTCGCGTTCATCGAACTGGTCCAAGGCTTGGCGCATTTGGCCGGCGCCGGGCATCATGCCGACCAGTTTCTTCAGTGACCCCATTTGGCGGACCTGCTGAAGCTGGGCCAGGAAATCATCCAACGTGAAATCATCGCCATCACCGGCGATCTTCTTGGTCAGGGCGGCGGCCTGTTCTTCGTCGTACAAGCGCTGGGCTTGTTCGATCAAAGTCATCATGTCGCCCATGTCCAGGATGCGGCTGGCCATCCGGTCCGGGTGGAAGACCTCGAAGTCAGACAGCTTCTCGCCAGTGGAGGCGAACATGATTGGCACCCCGGTCACGGAGGTGACGGACAGGGCGGCACCACCGCGGGCGTCGCCATCCAACTTGGTCAGCACCACTCCGTTGAAGCCGACGCCCTCTTTGAAGGCCTCTGCCGTGGTGACCGCATCTTGGCCGATCATCGAATCGATCACGAACAGCACGTCATCTGGGTGGACCGCGTCACGGATTTGGGCAGCTTGCCGCATCAGACCATCGTCAATGCCGAGCCGGCCGGCGGTATCCACCACCAGGGTGTCGTATTGGCGGGCTTCGGCTTCAGCCAGGCCGGCGCGGGCCACCGCCACCGGGTCGCCAACGCCATCACCCGGTTCGGGGGCGAAGACCGGCACCCCGGCCTGACCGCCCACGATTTGCAGCTGTTTGACGGCTCCTGGCCGTTGCAGGTCCGCCGCCACCAGCAGCGGGGTGTGGCCTTGTTCCCGCAGCCACAAGCCCAGTTTGCCGGCCAGGGTGGTCTTGCCGGAGCCTTGCAGGCCGGCCAGCAGAATCACAGTTGGCGGCCGTTTGGCGAATTGGAGGGAGGCGGTCTGCCCGCCCAACACGTTGACCAGTTCTTCGTGGACAATCTTGATGACTTGCTGGGCGGGGTTGAGCGCTTTGTTGACGTCTTCATCCAGGGCCCGTTCGCGGACCGTGGCGGTGAATTGCCGGACCACTCCGACGGATACGTCCGCGTCCAGTAGCGCGCGGCGAATCTCCCGAATGGTCGCGTCAACATCTGCTGGGCTGAGCCGCCCGCGGGTCCGCAAAGATCGAAAAGTGGCCGTCAACCGGTCTGAAAGGGCATTGAACATAAGGCCTTAAGGCTACCCGGCAAGGCCGCCGGCTCGCACTGCTACCCGGTTTCCGCCCCGGCGCCGGTTCTTGGTGGCCGATGCCGCTCCAGGGCTCCGCTCAAGGCGCCACCGGTGCCGTGGCCCAGGCCCGCGCAGCCCGTATCATTGTCCGCTTGGGGGCTGAGCCCCAAACCGGTTCCGTGCCGGGCGGGGTGTCTGCTCCCTCCACGCCGCCAATTTCAATCCTGGAGAGACCATGACCACCACCAGCCGCCAGCGGCCCAGCCGGTGGACGGTGTTGGGTTGGTGGCCGTCCTGGGTGTTGGCGGCGGCCGGGTTCGC
>JAIRTF010000043.1 GCA_031255075.1 Bifidobacteriaceae bacterium
TTCATGCGGGTCCGCTACCAGAACTGGGTTGAAGGCCTGAACAGCGATTGGCTGATTTCCCGTCAACGGTTCTTTGGGGTGCCGTTCCCGGTTTGGTACCAGGTGGACCAGTTTGGCCAGCCGGTCTATGACCGGCCCATCCTCCCAGCTGAGGCTGATCTGCCGGTTGACCCGGCCTCTGACACACCCACGGGTTACAAGCCGGACCAGCGCGGCAAGCCGGGCGGTTTCATTGGCGATCCAGACGTGATGGACACCTGGGCTACGTCATCTTTGACGCCGCAGATCGCCTCCCACTGGCGTGACAACCCGGAGTTGTACGCCGCTACCTTCCCGATGGATTTGCGGCCCCAGGCTCAGGACATCATCCGCACCTGGTTGTTCTCCACCGTGGTGCGGGCTGATTTGGAACAGCATTCGCTGCCCTTCTACCGGGCCGCCATCAGCGGTTTCATCTTGGACCCGGACCGTAAGAAGATGTCCAAGTCAAAGGGCAACGTGGTCACGCCGATGGCTCTGCTAGAACGCCACGGGTCCGATGCCGCGCGCTACTGGGCCGCCTCGGCTCGCCTGGGCACCGACGCGGCTTTCGATGAAGGCCAGATGCGGATTGGGCGCCGGTTGGCGATCAAGATCCTCAACGCCTCCAAGTTCGCTTTGTCATTCTTGGCGGATGGCCAGGCCGGCGGCGCCATCGAAGTGGACCCGGCGGCCATTTCCAACCCGTTGGATTTGTCGATGCTGGCCGAGTTGCGGGCGGTGGTGGTCAAAGCCTCCGAAGCCTTGGAAAGCTATGACCACACCAAGGCTTTGGAACTGACCGAGACGTTCTTCTGGACGTTCTGCGACAACTACATCGAACTGGTCAAATCCCGCGCCCACGGCTCAGCCGGCAACGAGGCGGAGGCGGCCTCCGCCCGCCACGCCCTCGGCCTGGCGCTGGATGTGTTGCTGCGGCTGTTCGCGCCGTTCTTGCCGTTCGCCACCGAAGAGGTCTGGTCGTGGTGGCATGATCCGGCTGATTCGATCCACCGCCGGCCCTGGCCGGCTCCGGCCGAACTGCCTCGCGGCGGCAAGGCCGAAATCTTGGCCGTCGCCTCAGCCGTGTTGGGTGAACTGCGCAAAGCCAAATCTGAAGCCAAAGTCTCAATGCGGGCCGAATTGTCCTCCGCCACGGTGGCGGTGCCACCGTCGTTGACTGCCGCCGCGGTGGCTGCCAAAGCCGACATCATGGCTGCCGCCTGGGCGCGCGAACTGACGTTGGCGGCATCGGCCGGGGAAACCGTTGAACTGGTCGAAGCCAACCTGGCTGAGGCCGGCGAAAAGACCGCCTGAGGTAGCCGTTGGACTGGGGCCAAGCCAACGCGGCCGGCGGCCCCGAGTCGGCCGATTTCGGCAGCCGCCCGCGGGGCGGTATCTTTGGTGGGTGGCGGCTGCGCGTTTGGGGCCGTCAGAGACCTGATCCAGCCAGCCTAGAAAGGCCAATCCAATGGAAAAACGCCGGATTCTGCCAAGCCTCGGGATTACCGCAGCCGCTCTGGCCCTGACTTTGACCGCCTGCGGGACCGTTGAGCGGAACTCGGGAGATGATCCGAAGAAATCGGACAGCCCGGACACCTCCATCGAAACCATCAAAGACGGCACGCTGACCGTTTGCACCAACCCGCCGTATGCCCCATTCGAAGAAGTTGTGGGCGCCGAAGTGGTTGGATTCGACATGGACCTGATGGCGGAAGTAGCCGCTGACCTGGACCTTGAGATCAGCTTCGTGGAAACACCGTTTGAGGCGATCGAATCCGCCGCAGCCCTTGATTCGGGCCTCTGCGACGTGGGCGCCTCTGCTTTGACCATCAACGCCACCCGCCTGGCCAAACTGGACTTCTCCTCGCCCTACTACGAGTCCACCTTGGGCATGCTGGTCGCCGCCGATTCCGGCATTGAGTCCGTGGCCGATCTGCAAGGCAAAGCCGTCGGTGTCCAACAGGGCACCACCGGCGAAGAGTGGGCCCATCAGCAGAGCGAACTGACCGAGATCAAACAGTTCGAAGGTCTGGGAGACCAGGTCACAGCCCTCAAGGCCGGCGAGGTGGAGGCCGTGTTCAACGACGTGCCAACCCTCACCCCGTACACCACCGAGGGGCTGAAAGTGATTGGCGATCTGAACACCGGCGAAAAGTTCGGCTTCGCCGTCAAGAAGGACAACCGGGACCTGCTGCGCGCAATCAACAAGACCCTTGAGCGGGTCACCACCGATGGCACCTATGAGACGCTCATCGAGAAGTGGTTCTAGCCCGCTGCCTGACCCGCTGTTGGTAAACCGCAACCGCTGACGTTATGACCACTGCCAACCTGGCCTGGATCTACTCACCGTGGATGGCGGTCTCCCTGACGGCGCTGGTATTGGCCTTCCGGCCTGGGGTTTTCAAGTCCCCGCGCCTGAGATCGTTGGCCTCGGCCACGGCCGTCATCTTGTTGGCCTATCCGATCGGCGTGTTGGTGGCGCCCACTTGGACGGTGCTGACAGTCTGGGTGTTGCCGGGTGGATTGGCGGCCGTTTCGGTGGCGTTGGCGCTGGTCGAAACGTTCGCACTGCTGCGTGCCCGCCGCGCTGCGCCGTCTGGCCTCGATGGCGGCCAGGGCTCGGCGGCGGCCGTTTTGGCGCGGCGCCGGGATAGCGGCTCAGCCACTATGACTGGCCGGGGCACGGCAGCCGGCGGCAACTTGGTGGCGTCCGATGCCGCGGCATCGACCACCGGGACAGGCGCCACCGACGCTGCGGCCGGCCTGGGTGGCACCGCGGGGCGGCGGCGGCTGCGACCACGGGAACGGACCTCAGCGGTTCGGGGTGTCCAGTACGGGGTGTTGTTGGGTGTGTTGGTGGTGTTGGCGTTCGCCATCGACTGGCCGCGCATCTCTGATCAGATGTTCACCATTGAGGGCATCCGCGAAGCCGCACCTCGCATCATCCCGGACTTTCTGAACACTCTGAAATACACCCTCGGAGCCTTTTGTGTATCGCTTTCACTTGGCCTGATCCTGGCCTTGATGAAGCTGTCCCAAGCCAAGCTTTACCGGGCTCTGGCTACCACTTACATCGAATTCTTTCGCGGGCTGCCGGCCCTGATCGTGGTGTTCGCAGTGGCCTACGGCATTCCGATGGCCTTGGGCGTCAACATCCCCTCCATATCCCTCAAAGCGGCCGTCGCCTTGGGTTGCGTCTCAGCCGCTTACATGGCCGAATCGATTCGGGCCGGCATCCAAGCGGTCCCAGACGGACAAATCGAAGCTTCCCGGTCCTTGGGGATGACCCACAGCCAGACCCTCCAATCGGTGGTCATACCCCAAGCCTTCCGGATTGTGTTGCCGCCGGTCACCAATGAGATCATCCTGCTGACCAAAGACACCTCACTGGTCTACGTCATGGGCTTGACCGTCCACGAATGGGAACTGTCGAAGCTGGCCCGTGAGACACTCAAAGTGCCCCACGGTGGCCTGACGGCGTTGTTCGCCATCTCCGCCTGCTATCTGATCATCACCTTGCCGTTGGGCTTCCTGGTGCGGCGCATGGAGAAGGACTTCGGAAAGGCCAAATCATGAGCCAACCAGTCGTAGAGATCCGCGGCCTGCACAAGTCCTTTGGTGAACGCGAAGTGCTGCGCGGCATTGACCTGCGGGTGGATGCCGGTGACGTGGTCTGTGTGATTGGCCCCTCTGGTTCCGGCAAGTCAACGCTGTTACGTTGCACCAACCTGTTGGAACAACCCACCGCTGGCACCATCAAGCTGCTGGGGGTGGACGTGACGGACCCAGATGTGGACATTGACCGGGTCCGGGCCCACGTCGGCATGGTTTTCCAGGCCTTCAATCTGTTCCCCCACATGACCGTGCTGGGCAACATCACGCTGGCTCAACGCAAGGTGTTG
Source organism: Bifidobacteriaceae bacterium (assembly GCA_031255075.1). Taxonomy (GTDB): domain Bacteria; phylum Actinomycetota; class Actinomycetes; order Actinomycetales; family WQXJ01; genus JAIRTF01. The sequence continues at coordinate 3,924 of JAIRTF010000043.1, forward strand.
GGTCGTTCCAAGGCCGAAGCTACCGAGGTGGCCCTGCGCAACCTTGAACATGTTGGTTTGGCGGACCGAGCCGACGCCTACCCGGCCCAGTTGTCTGGTGGTCAACAACAACGCGTCGCCATAGCCCGGGCTTTGTCCATGGACCCGGCCTTGATGTTGTTCGATGAGCCGACCTCGGCCCTGGACCCGGAACTGGTTGGCGACGTGCTGGCCGTCATGCGGGACCTGGCCCAGTCTGGGATGACCATGATGGTGGTCACCCACGAAATGGCCTTCGCCCGGGATGTGGGCGACCGGGTGGTGTTCATGGATGAAGGCGAAATCATTGAACAAGGACCGGCCGCCCAACTGATCGGCAACCCGCAAACCGAGCGGGCCAGAGTGTTTCTGCACCGCGTGCTGCATCCGACCGATGTGGATGATTCAGAACTGGGCCAAACCGAGCCGCCCCAACCGGGTGACCCGGACTATGTGGCACCGGCGGCACAGTCCAGCCGGTCGGGCCGGGGGCGTCACGGTGACGGCGACGGGACAGGCTCCGGCCACGTACCGTTAGGTGTCCGATAGGCGCCGCTGCCTAGGCCAGTTCAGCGTTTGCGCCGGGCCGGCGAATCCAGCCGGGTGGCCACCCAGTCCTTGCCAACCGAGACAGTCTTGGCGGCGTGCAGCCCGGCAATGGAGGCCGCTTCGGCCACGTCTGACGATTCGACATAACCCGGCCGGCCCTGCTTCGGAGTGAGCAGCCAAACCAGGCCGTCTTCTTCCAGTGGGCTGAGCGCATCCACAATGGTGTCCGTCAAATCGCCGTCGCCTTCACGCCACCAGATCAATGCCACATCGGTGACATCGTCCCAGTCTTCATCCGCCATCTCCGCACCGATGGCGTCCTCAATCGAATCGCGCAGGTCAAAATCCACGTCCTGGTCATAGCCAATCTCTTGGACAACCAAGCCGTCGGTCAATCCCATGGCCTTAGCCACTGAACCGTCCAGATCGGACGGCATTCCCTGAGAAGCGTTTGTGCTCATCGAATCCAACTCTAGCGGCCTTGCCGCCGTTCAGGGCTCAGCGTTTTGACCGTTTCGGCTTGGCCTGGGGACCAGGGCGCAGCGCGGCGATTGTGGAGTGTCCACAAAAACGCCGTACCATTGGGCCATGCCCGCGAAGTCCCAAGGCCATCCGGTGCCGTGCGCCACCACCGTTTCGCGCCTGTCAACCCACCGCGACCGCATGGTTACCCGGCTGATGCGAACCATTGACGAGGAGCACCCCTGGTACCGGAGCCTGTCGGCTGACGAGCGGTCTTGGATTGGGCTGGTGGCCCAATCCTCGATTGACGCCTTCATCGCCTGGTGCAAAGACCGCAACCGGACCGCACCCTCCCCACAAGAGGTCTTCTCCGTGGCCCCCACCGAGATGACCCGCACCGTGTCCCTCCACCAGACCCTGATGCTGTTGAAATGCGGCGTTGACGTGATCGAAGCTGAGGCGGAGGTTATATCCGCCCCTGGGCGAGCCCACGAGCTGCATGAGGCGCTGCTGCGCTATTCGAGTGAGTTCGCCTTTGTCACCGCCGAGGTTTATGCCCGCGCCGCCGAGTTACGCGGCTCTTGGGATGCCCGGCTTGAAGCCCACGTCTTGGACGCTCTGATGCGCGGGGAAGTGGGCCCAGACGTGCATTCGCGAGTGGCGGCCTTGGGTTGGAGCGCTGAAGGGCGCACAGTTGCCATCGCTACCGAAGTGGACGCGCCGCTGCGCGAAAGCCGGCTTCGGGAAATTCGCCACGCGGCCTTGGCCGCCGCGCCCGATTCGCTGGCGGGCTTCCTCCACAAACGCATCATTGTGTTGCTCAACGGCTTGGATGACTACAGCTCCGCCCCCTCCCAACTGGACGGAGCCCTTGGCGATGGCCCGGTAGTGATGGGCCCGATGGTCACGTCCTTGGACGATGTACCTCGCTCAATCAGAGCCGCCGCCCGCGGGCTGGACGCCGTTGGCGCTTGGGCGGCCGCCCCGAAATGGGTCCAAGCCGATGAACTGCTGGTAGAACGTCTGATGATTGGTGATCCGGACGCCAAGACCACACTCCTCAAAGACCTTTACGAACCGATTGTCCGAGGCGGCAAAGACGCCATTCTGACGCTGACCACTTACCTGGAATTAGGCCGCTCCTTGGAGGGCGCCGCCCGGCAACTGTTTGTCCACCCCAACACGGTGCGCTACCGGTTGTCTAAGATTGCCGCCGCTTGCGGCTGGGACCCAACCAATCCCCGCGAAGGCTATGTACTCCAACACGCGCTGGGCATTGGCCGCCTGGAAAGCCTCAAGACCAAGAGCTGAGCCGCCGCGATAGGCCGGCCGCTGCTCAAACCGTTTGGAGGGTTCCACCAAAACCGGTCCCGCCGCGCTGTGCGAGCCGTCCGCGCCGAAATGGCCTACCAACGCCCAGACTGGAGGGCGTGCGTTCAGTGGTCGCGCCCGGTCAGGGCGCTCAGCAGCCAGGCATGCTGGCGCCTTGGGCCGCCTTGGAGGGTCCCTGCCGCCAGCTGACCCACTGGTCACAGCTGACCGGGTTGGACCTGATCAGCCTGGGAACGGTGGCCACAGCCGCCACC
>JAIRTF010000089.1 GCA_031255075.1 Bifidobacteriaceae bacterium
GCCACCATCAATAGGCCGGAGTTGCCGCTTGAAAAGCCGGAGTTGGCGGCTGCCTCACCGGCCCCGACGGCTTCCAAGACCAGCGCTGATTCGGCCAGCACCTCGGCTGGAGCGATCGCTCCAGAACCGGTGGAGCCGGCTGAAGCCATTATGTCGACCCTGTCCCCAGCCGAAACCATCCCGGCAATCCCAGGATCGCTCAGTCTGACGGCGGCTGCCACTCGCCCGGCGGGCAAACGGTTGGCAGTAGCGGGCCCCAGATAGGAGCGGTCCAGGACCGCGCCTTTAGGTAGACCAATTGACAACCGCTCACCTACGGCGGCGGCGGTAGTTTTCAGAGCCTGGTCTGGTACCGCCTGAGAGGGTGCTTTGACGATCCGCACATCGCGGTCAGCCAGCACCGCGCCGGCCGCCACCGGCCTGGTCAGCACCACCACGGCATCGCCCCCGGAAAAAGCACCAACCAAACCCGGCAGCGCCACGCGAAACAGCACCGCTACGAAAAGCGCACCCAAGATCCAACGGCAGCGCCACATCACAGCGCGGACAGTGCGCTGCTCTGGCACCTTGATCATGCCCCGAAAACTAGCCGCGCGAAGCGGTCAAACGGCGGCCATAACCAGGCGGCCTGTGGGCAACGCAAGAACGGGCGCCCGAGTCTGGCGCCTAGGGAAAAGGTGGTTAGGCGGCCGCCGCCGTGGTCTGCTTGGCCGGTTCCTTCTTGGCGGTCGGCTTGGCAGACTCGTTCGAGGCGGGGCGGCTGGTGCTGGTGGATGAGGCGGCGGACTTATCGGCCGGCGGCCGGGCGGTGGTGTGACTGCCCTTGCCAGACGTGCGTGAATCGGTCCGGTAGAAGCCTGAGCCTTTGAACACGACGCCTACCGAGTTGAGCACCTTGCGCAGGTTGCCAGAACACTCCGGGCAGACCGCCAGGGCCGGCTCGTCAAACGATTGCCGCTGGTCAAAGCGGTGGTCGCATTGCTTGCAGGCATATGTGTAAGTGGGCATTCAAAATCTCCAGTATTAGCACTCTACTTGTCTGAGTGCTAACACTACTACGTGTCGGCGTATTCCTAAAGTGCGTTCTGGGGTGTATCGAACAGCTCCACACCCCGCGCCGTCAAGGCTCCATCCACCATCAGGTCATGAGTTTCACGAGGCAACACGCCACCAGGCAATACCTCATGGGGGTAACAGACAGCCAAGGTTAGCGCGCCTGGCCCGCGGTGGGTCAGGGCTCGGTCGTACCAGCCGCCGCCCTGACCCAGGCGGGTACCGGACCGGTCAACGGCCAGCGCCGGCACCAGGATCAACTGGCATTGGCCCAGAGCTTCAGCCTCAAGTACCTGGCCTCGGCCTGGTTGGACGGCCTGGCTGGGCAAGCGGGAAGCCGTCGGCGGCACCGGCAGGGCACAGGTCGCCGTTAGGACTTCAACCCAGGCTGGTTCGCCCCACCCTTCGCCGCCTGCGCCGCTCCGAGCCGGCACCAGAATCCGCAGGCCGTCCGCGGCCAGGCCGGCCAGCAGAGCTACTGTAGACGGCTCCGAGCCGACTGATTCGAAGGCGGCCACCCTCTCCCCGGCATCGGGCAGAACGGCGGCCAAACCGGGGATGGGCTGCTGGTGGCCCAGCGGATCGGGCTGGGGACGGTCGCGCCGTTGGGCTCGAATCCGGCCCCGCCAGACGGTCTTCAGCCATGCGGCGTGGTCCATCCATTCACCCTAACTGGGCTACGCCCATAACCGCTGGCGGGCGCCGAAATGGCCGCCCACCGAGGCGGCGGCCCGCCAACGCACCGGGAACCGGCTGGCCGTTACTAGGTAGAGTGGGCAGGTGAGCATGACAAAGGCCGTTGTGCCGGCGGCTGGCCTAGGGACCCGTTTCCTGCCCGCCACCAAGGCTGTCCCCAAAGAACTGTTGCCGGTGGTGGATGTGCCGGCTATCGAATATGTGGTCAGGGAGGCCAGCGCTGCCGGCCTGACAGATGTGTTGCTGATTACGGGCAAGACCAAAGGCGCCATCTTGGACCACTTCTCGCATGCTTGGGACCTTGAAGCGGTCCTAGAGCAAAAGCAGGACTGGGCCCGGCTTGAAGCCATTGAAGAATCAGCCAACCTGGCCACCATCCACGCCGTCCGGCAATCCGCCCCCAAGGGCTTGGGGGATGCGGTGGCTTGTGCTCGTGACCACGTCGGGAATGAGCCGTTCGCGGTCCTGTTGGGTGACGATCTGATTGACGCTCGCGAGAGCCTGCTGCCACAGATGATTGCTGTCCAACAGCGGCTGGGCGGATCGGTCGTGGCCTTGATGCGGGTGCCGCGGGACCAGATTTCGTTGTACGGTTCGGCAGCGGCCAAACCGGTCGAGCCCAGCGCCCTGGCCGGTCTGGATGTGGCCGCCGGATCAGTCTTCACGCTGACTGACTTGGTGGAAAAGCCCAGCCCAGAAGAGGCGCCATCAGACCTGGCCATCATTGGCCGCTATGTGCTTGATCCGATCGTTTTCGATGTATTGGACCAGACCCCGCCCGGCCGCGGTGGCGAGATCCAGTTGACCGATGCGCTGGGTGTTATGGCTTCCCTGCCGGCCAGTGAGGGTGGCGGTCTCCACGGGCTGGTTTTTGGTGGACTGCGTTATGACACCGGAGACAAGTTGGATTACCTAAA